>JASHSL010000049.1 GCA_030040855.1 Terriglobales bacterium | reverse complement strand
GCGACACCGATCAAGGATCCGAAAACCTGCTGGTCTGCCTGGTGGGCGAAGCACGAAAAGGGCTTTGACGTTTCGAAAATAAAGTTTCGCAGTTTTACCGGGTATCCGGACTATGGGATCTATCAAGACCCGTACACCTTTCGCGCTCGGTAGCGATATGTCGCAAGCAGAATGTGAGACAACCAACGCCGTCCCCCGACTGCTGTTAAATCGCGATTGCACTCACTGACGTTGGCTGCGGAGCGTGGAGCGCCTGATCGAGCGCACCTCAAAGTAGACTGTAACGATTCCGGCTCCAAGTCCGACCCACTCTCTTTCTGCTATCGTCCAGCCCCCGCACTACTTCTTGCGCCTCAGGTTCCGTCAACTGGATGCCGAATTTCTTGGTCTGACCTTGGACATCAAAGCCGACGGTTCCACCCGGTAGTTTTGATTGGACGAGATAATTTTCCCAATAGGAGTTAGATGGGGAAAAACCACTAGCGCGCAAATTCGCGATGCTTCCAATAGGAAAGCTTCTGGTGCGGCCATAGCCGAGGATGTCTCGTTTGATATTCAACGCACCTTCCCTAATCGTGACAATCTCCTTCCCAAATGCAGTCCACAGCCACCGGTAGATAACCCAGACTTCGGCCAACAGCCAAAAGGTCAATCATAGACTGAAAAAGGCACGCGGCGTTGATGGTCCTGGATGGAAGAGCGCCTTCATGGCCATAATGCCGCCGAAGGTCCAAAACGCAAGCCACACTGGCATAAAGATGAGAGAACCCCAATCCTTCTTCGCCAAAATGTGGAGCTCCGTTCCGCTTATCGTTGGCAACCGTTGGAGACGGGTTCTAGGCATAACGGTTAAGGGGGACGTGAAACGCGGGTATTTTACAGCAGAACAGCACGCGAGCCTGATCGCTTTCCGCCGTGCATAGCCCCGTTTGGCAGTTGGCGTTAAATCCTCAAAATCCCGCTTCGGGCCGCCGTTCCCGACTCCCGTTTTCGTGGTCGATCCCATTTCCCGGGGTGTAGCATTTCCCCCTCAGCTCCTTATACCCCATCTGCCGTTTGACCTCGTTTTCAGCCGACCTGTAATATCAAGCATTCCGCGCATTGAGCCTGTCTTCCTGTCGAGGTTTGTGTCGCCAACTCTGGTGGGTTGACGAAAGGCCCAACGTACGCCGCTGCGCGTGTTTTCACCATGCCCCGCGAACTCGAAAAATCCTATGCGCCCGGCCAAATCGAAAAACGCTGGGCCGAGTACTGGGTCGAACAGAAGTTGTTCTCTGTGCCAACACCGTCCATCGGCCCCCGCCTCCCCGTATTCAGTCTGCTGTTGCCGCCTCCCAACGTGACCGGGCGGCTGCATATGGGGCACATGCTCAACCAAACGCAGATGGACATCATTGTGCGTTGGCATCGCATGCGGGGTTTCCTCACCCTGTGGCTGCCAGGAACCGACCATGCCGGCATCGCCACGCAGATGATGGTCGAACGGCAGCTAGCGAAAGAGGGCCAGAAGCGGCGCGACCTCGGCCGCGAGGCCTTTCTCGAGCGGGTTTGGGAATGGAAGCGGCATTATGGCGGCGCCATCCTTGAACAGATGAAGCGTCTGGGCGTTTCCGTGGACTGGAGCCGCGAATATTTCACCATGGACGAGAAGCTTTCCCGCGCCGTGCGGGAGGTCTTTGTTCGCCTCTATGAGGAAGGTCTCCTCTACCGCGGGAACTACATTGTGAACTGGTGCCCGCGCTGTGAGACGGCAATCTCCGATCTTGAAGTCAAGCACGAGGAGGTTCCAGGCAAACTGTATGAGATTCGCTATCCCGTGATCGGCACCGAGGAATGGATCACGGTTGCGACTACCCGGCCCGAGACGATGCTGGGCGATACGGCTGTGGCGGTCAACGAAAAGGACGAGAGGTACCGGCATCTGCACGGCAAGAGGGTTCGCTTGCCGTTGATGGACCGCGAGATTCCCATCATCACCGACGAGCTTGCCCAACCCCAATTCGGAACCGGCGCAGTCAAGGTAACTCCGGCGCATGATGCGAACGACTTCGCAGCGGGTAAGCGACACCATCTCCCCGAGATCGAGGTCATGGACGAGCACGCTCGCATGAACCAAAATACGGGCGCTTACGCCGGGTTGGATCGGCTCAAGGCCCGCCAGAGGGTGCTCGAAGACCTGGAGCGGCAAGGGTTCTTGGTCGGGGTCAAGGACTATACCATCGCTCTCGGCAAATGCGATCGTTGCGGAACCGTGGTCGAACCGCGGCTGTCGACGCAATGGTTTGTCAAGGTTACGCCCTTGGCCGAGCGCGCCATCCAAGTGGTTGAAGACGGCGAAATCGAGATCGTCCCGGAAAACTATAAGCAGATTTACTTGAATTGGATGGGCAACATCCACGACTGGTGCATCTCGCGGCAGCTATGGTGGGGACATCGGATTCCGGCCTGGTATTGCGCCTGCGGGGAAATCATCGTCGCCCGCGAAGCCCCGACTCACTGCCCCAAATGCGGCGCGTCCCCTCTGCAACAGGACCATGACGTGCTTGATACTTGGTTCTCGTCGGGCTTGCTGCCCTTCACCACCTTGGGCTGGCCCGATCAGACTCGTGACCAGGAAGTCTTCTATCCCACCAGCCTCCTGATTACGGCCTACGAGATTCTGTTCTTCTGGGTGGCACGCATGATCATGTTTGGCTGCCACTTTATGCACGGCCACCGGCAGGATCCTGAACGGAAGCAGGCGAGCGGGTGGGGCGATAAGAAAGATGACAGCGTGCCTTTCCGCCAGGTTTATATTCATGCGCTGGTGCGCGATGCCGAACGGCAGAAGATGTCGAAAACCAAAGGAAACGTGATCGATCCTCTGGATATCATTGACCGCTTTGGAACCGACGCCACACGCTTTACCTTAGCCGCCATGGCGGCACCGGGAACCGACATTGCCTTTAATCCCAGCCGCACCGAGGGTTATCGGGCTTTTGCCAACAAAATTTGGAACGCGGCACGGTTCGTATTCCTGAGTACGGACGCAAATCACCGGAAGCGCCTCCTCCGAACCGCCGCGGCCGGAGCCGGGAACGGGTCCCGCAACGGCCTCGATGGGTTCGAGCCGGCTTCGCTTGAGGATCGCTGGATCCGGTCGCGCTTCAACCGGGTGGCGGCCAGCGTGAATGCGGCGCTCCAGACCTATCGCTTTCATGAGGCTGCCAACAACATCTATGACTTCTTCTGGGGCGAGTTCTGCGATTGGTATCTTGAGCTGATCAAGCCGCGGCTCACCGATGCGATGAGTCCCGAGAAGGCGGAAGTTGCGGGCAGCAATCTCCTGATCCTGCTCGAAGCGGCCCTCCGCCTCTTGCATCCCATCATGCCGTTTATTACCGAAGAACTTTGGCAGGCGATTTATGAGGACAAGCCCCTCCTAAAATCCATCGCTCTGGCCGGTTATCCCCAACCCGATGAAAGGCAGTTCGATTTGGCGGCGGAGACCGAGATCGCGATTCTTCAAGATCTCATCGTGAGTGTCCGCAATCTGCGCGCCGAGTTGAAAGTGGAAGCGAAGCAACGCGTACCGATTCAGATTTTCGCGCCCGATGCTAACATCCGTCGCCTGTTCGAAGACAATCTCTCCGCGCTCGAACGACTGGCTCACGTGAGCCGAGTCGAGTTCGTAGAGAACCTACCGGCCAAACTGCCGGCCTTGCGGCATAGCGCCCGCTTTGACGTCCACCTCGTCTACGAGAAGACGGTCGACCGGGCCGCGGGAAAGCAGCGACTGAGAAAGGAATTGGACAGGATTGAACGAGAGATCAACCATGCCCACGATCAGCTGGGCAATGCGCAGTTCCTGGCCAAAGCCCCGGCGCAAGTGATCGAGCGACTGCGGAACCGCATCGCGGAGCTCGGGATTTTGCGCCAGAAGATGAACGATCAACTGGGGGAGCGGAATGGACTGGAATAGTCGCCGCATCACCGCCGTGATCGAGAATGCGTTGCTCGAGGACCGCGCCACGCGGGACGCCACCAGCTATGCCTGTATCGGCCCCAATCAACGCGCCGCCGCCACGATTGTCTCCCGCCAGGATGCCATCCTCTCGGGAATCGGCTCGATTGCCCGCATCCTCGACGTTTACGCCGAATTGGATGGTGCCGTGACCTCGCATTACGAGGTCACAACCCATCCGGAGATTTTCGATGGCATTCGGCTGCACAAAGGTCAGTCGATCGCCGTGATCCGCCATAATGCGCGTGTGATTCTTTCCTGCGAGCGGGTGATTCTGAATCTGCTGCAGCGTTTGAGCGGCATTGCGACCTTGACTCGCAAATTCGTGGATCAAGTTTCCGGCACCAAGGTGAAGATTCTGGATACGCGCAAGACCATTCCGGGCTTGCGCAACCTCGATAAATACGCGGTGCGCTGTGGCGGGGGCCAAAATCATCGCCTAGACCTATCCGACGGCATTCTGATCAAGAACAATCACATCGGGTTAGCGGGGGGGATCGCGCAGGCCCTAGAGCGTGCCCACCACAATCGGCGCGGCGAGCAGATGATCGAGATCGAGGTTCGCAACCTGGACGAGCTGGAGCAGGCTCTCCGCCATGGCGCGGAGGCCATTCTGCTCGATAACATGTCGGTCGAAGAGGTCAAGCACGCGGTCGAGAGCTGCACCCGAGCCAACCCTGCGATTCCCCTCGAAGCCTCTGGGGGAATCACCTTGGAGAATGTTCGCGCCTACGCTGAAACCGGGGTCAATTTCATCTCCGTGGGCGCCCTGACCCATTCGGCCCCCGCTGTCGATATGAGTCTCCGCGTCGGCCCGGCCGACTGAGGCGTCTTCTCCATTGGCTAGCCCCCAGTCCAACTCCCCTCAGCCTGCGGATTTTGTGCTTTAGGCCGGTTCTCCCTCATAATGGCCGCATCAGGTCGCCATCGCCAAAACGGTCTTTGCCTGCGAGAGTCTCTGCCACATCTGCTCCCGGTTCAGAAAGCGAACGCCGGCTGGGACGTGTGGTGCAGCTTCTTACGAACCACGCCACCGTCATCCTGAGCGGAACCAAGCTTGCCGCCGAACTTGGTGTCCGGCCTTCTGCCGTCTGGCATTCGGTCGAGCAGTTGCGTGCCCTGGGAGTCGCCATCGCCGGGCATCGCGGCACAGGGTACCGCCTGCAAGCGATGCCGGAGCTTCTCCTGCCGGAGATGCTGGCTCCCTTGATCCAGGGAACGATCTTCAGAGACCACCTTCATCATTATTACAACGTTGGCTCGACGAGTACCGTGGCCATGGAGGCCGCCAGCCACGGCGCGCCCGAAGGCAGCGTGTTCTTGGCCGAGCAGCAGAGCGCGGGTCGCGGCCGCGGAGGCCATCCCTGGCACTCCCCGCGCTCGGGCATCTACTGCTCGCTGGTGCTGCGCCCCACGCTGCCGCCGGCCGATGTCCTGCTGCTGGCGCTGGCGGTGGGACTGGCCGTCCAAGCGGCCGTCAAGGAGTTGGATCCCGCGCTTTCTCCCGACCTGAAATGGCCCAACGACCTTCTGCTGGACGGCAAGAAGTTCTGCGGAATTCTCGCCGAAATGAATGCCGAACCGACGCATGTTCGGCACGTGGTGGTCGGTATCGGAGTCAACGTCAATCAGACGTCGTTCCCCCACGACTTGGAAGCCTCAGCCACATCTTTACGGATGGCCACGGGCAAGGAGTATTCACGACTCACACTGTGTGCCGCTTTGTTAAAATCTCTCGATCGGGAATATCGCAGTCTGCGGAACAATCCGCATGACGCCATCCTGCGGCGTTTTGCCGAGCGCTCGTCAACCGTGCGAGGGGTCCGGGTGCGAGTGGAGGAAAACGGCGGCTACCAAGGCATGACCGAAGGACTCGACGCCCGCGGGTTTCTGCAAGTGCGTACCCAGCAAGGTCTGCGTACGGTTCTGACCGGCACCGTCAGATTAGAATGATGCGCCTGGCATGCTGATCCGGGCCCGAGAAAGGGCTTTCCGATTATTGTCCTATGCTGTTAGTCCTCGATGTCGGCAATACCAACACCGTTCTGGGGGTGTTCGCGCGAGCCTCCCACGCCCAACCCGCCGCAAGCCGTCCGCCGCAGCACCCGGCAGGTTACGAACTCGTGGCCAACTGGCGGGTGACGACCATCTCGACGCAAACGGTCGACGAGTATGGGGTGTTGTTCCGTAATCTTTTTGCCATGGACAACCTTGCCGTCCAAGAAATTCGCGGCATCGTGATCTCTTCCGTCGTGCCGCCGCTCGATTCCACCTTGCGACAAGTCTGCGAACATTATTTCCATACCCAACCGCTTTTCATTGGGCCGGGGGTGAAGACGGGAATGCCGGTTCTCTATGAGAATCCGGCGGAGGTCGGAGCCGACCGCATTGTCAATGCCGTCGCGGCTTTCGAAAAATACGGCGGCCCGGTAATTTCCGTGGACTTTGGCACGGCAACTACGTTCGACTGTGTGACCGCCAAGGGAGAATATCAGGGCGGGGTGATTTGTCCGGGCATCGGGATCTCGGCTGACGCGCTGTTTGGACGTACCGCCCGGCTGCCCCGCGTGGATATTCGCAAGCCCACCAAGATCATCGGCACGAACACGGTCGGCAGCCTGCAATCCGGCCTGTATTACGGCTATCTTGGACTGGTGGATGGAATTCTCGCGCTGCTGCTCGGAGAAATGGGAAAGCAAACGAAGGTCGTTGCCACTGGAGGTCTGGCGTCGCTGATCGGGAAGGAATCAAAATATATCGAGCACATCGATGATTTCCTGACCCTGGAGGGATTGTGCATCATCTGGGAGCGCAGCGCGGTCGCCAAATCGGGTCGCGCGAACTAGTCACGGCTCGGGCGCAGGTGGCCTGGGCTCGGTTCCTACAATCTCGCCCGCAATCGATGAGTACCTGTGGTTCGCATTTATTCTAGCAGTGTGGTTGGTTCCAGCTCGGCGGTGGTTCCGATATAACAGAGCGGCGACAGAGGGTTGGCCTGTCGCGGATGGACGCATTGAGTCAGTCGAGGTATTTAAGCCAACCTTTTCGTTCACAACCAAGCGTGGCTACTACGTCGCGGAACTTGGATATTCCTACTCGGCATACGGCACGGCGTATTCGGGACACTACCAAACGGGACTTTCCAACCGAACGTGAA
>JASHSL010000524.1 GCA_030040855.1 Terriglobales bacterium | reverse complement strand
AAGCCTAATTCCGAGTTTTACAGGGTTTTATGCCTGTTTCTTGGAAGGTGCAAGGAACGCACTTGCCCACGATGCCTAGATGTTGTGGTTTGGAATTCACAGGCTACAAGGGGTAGAAGCCTGACGCGGCCATCATCGCCTCGTTTGCCAGATCCATAACCAAAGTGCTAGATACGGTACGAAGGTAGTAGGACGGGCAGAAAAAGACCCGGGTAATCGAGTGTTTTCGGGGTAGAACTGGGGAGCGATGGCAAAAAAGAAAGTAGGACATGCCCTCCGATCTCCTGTTATCCCGGCAAACTTCGCGAACCAGAGTACTCGATGAAGATCTGCGCCTCGACCCTGGGATCGGTCGGACGGTTTGCTCCTATCAGCTATTCTTCGGGTCAGCTCGACCCCAGGAGATCCTCTTGCGCTTGCTTCGTCATCTCGAACCGCTCGCCCTGGCCGGGTTGCGGATTCTGCTCGGCGCCGTGATGATCGGCCACGGATACAACAAAGTCTTCCATGGCGGGCTGGCGCGGCACGTCCACATGGTCAGCAACCTGGGATTGCCGGGATGGCTGGCCTATCCCTCCGCCTTCACGGAATTTTTCGGCGGCATCCTCCTTATCGTGGGCCTGGCGACCCGCTTTGTCTCCCTCTTGGTGCTCGTCGACATGGCGGTCGCGATCTGGAAGGTGCACTGGAAGAACGGCATGTTCGGCCATGGGGGCTACGAGTTTCCCCTGAGCCTGGCGGTGATCGCTTTCGCCCTCATCTCCTTCGGCGCGGGTCCGATCGCGCTCGATGGAATTTTCGAGCAGGGCGGCAGAGCCAAGTCCAAAAAAGCTGCCAGCGGGAAGTGAGAGAGCGCCTTTCGCCAAGCCTCGGTGATGGCTTCGATTCCGTGTCCTCCGTGGTTACTGTTTCTCTTCCTCTGTTCGACTACACTGGACGGAAAGATGATCGATTGGAATCAGGGCTTCACGCCCGCTGAGCTCCGCCAGCTGCGCAGACTCAGAGATCCGCACGGAATCCAGCGCTTCCTCGATGATATGCCCTACCACTTGGCGGACACCGCCTGGTCGCCGCGGCGCGTCCTTCGCGAATCGACGGCACATTGCTTTGAGGGCGCGATATTTGCCGCCGCCGCCCTCCGTGCCCTGGGAAATCCTCCCCTGGTCCTCGATCTCGAGGCCGAGCACGATACCGACCATGTGGTCGCAATCTACCGCGTCGACGGTCATTGGGGCGCGATTGCAAAGTCCAACTACAGCGGATGCCGTTATCGCGAGCCCGTGTATCGCTCGCTGCGCGAACTTGCGATGAGTTATTTCGAGGATTATTTCAACCTTCGCCGCGAGCGCTCGCTGCGCACCTTCTCCCGGCCAGTCAACCTGGCCCGTTTCGATGGCTACAGCTGGATGACCACAGACGAACAGCTCTGGTTCATCGCAGAGTATCTGCTCACCATCCATCATTACCGCCTGCTCACCCCCACCATGATCCAGAATCTGCACCGCCTCGATAGGCGCTCCTTTCGGGCGGGCTGCCTGGACCGCGCGGTGAAAGCCTAAGGATTCCATGGTTTTGGGGATCGAGTTCGCACCGTGGACCTGCCGGCGCGGCGGACTGAGAGAGCTCGTAACCGGTTCTCGCGGTTCGCCGACTTCTGGCCACTAATGCCTCTCGGGGCGACTAGAAGCGATGGGTAGAAGTAGGGGCCGATGACAGAGACTGGCCCCGTAGCCCGAAAATTGAGGTATGCTTAGTGCGGGAGAACTGGCTTCATCCTAGAAAGCAGTTAGGGGACCAGGAGTGGGGCTCTTTTCCTGCTGATTCGTTAACTCTCTGCCGCCTCGACTCCTGCCTGTCCGTGAAAGGGGGAGCCGTGCGGAATTCACGAAACGTCGCTCTGCCTGCCGGGCGCAATCGAGTGCTCGTTCCCGTTTGCTTGTTTTGTGCGCTGACCCTTCTCGCTCAAAAGAACCCGACCATGCCGAAGTACGACTCGCACTCCGAGACGAAGATGACAGGCGTGGTGGAGGAACTGAGACTGCCTCCTAAGGGGAGCGAGAAGGAGATGGCGCATTTATTGATCAAAAACGCCACCGAAACGGTGGATATCTACCTTTGTCCGAAGTCCTTTTTCGACAATATGGAGATGGGCTTCAACAAAGGGGACGAGCTGTCTTTCACCGGCTCGAGAGTAAAGCAAGATGGAGCCGACATCGTTTTGGTGCGGGAAGTGGTCAAAGGGAACGACACCTATGTTCTGCGAGACGCCAAGGGCAGCCCGGTGTGGAAGTAGCAGCGTGCCCGGCGGTTGGGTCGGAAGGGGGCAGGCGTAACAGCTCGTCTTTCCCGGGCGCCTAGGAGCTCTCGAACGCGGCAAAGTCGGCGAAGATCGGGCCGGCTGTGCTCCCGCATGGGTCGATCCAATAGGGAGAGCGTGACGTCAAACGCCGGACAGTCCCGGGAAGCGTTGCTGGTCGTCGATGTCCAAGTCGGACTCGTGGCATTGATCCCGGCGGAAGTTCAAGAGAAGGTGTTGCCCAAAATCAGAACTCTCCTCGAGAAGGCGCGGGCTTCGGGGAAACCCGTGATCTTCGTTCAGCACGACGGAGGCAAGGCCCATCCGCTCGAAACTCATAGCGAAGGTTGGCAAATTCATCCCTCACTCAAGCCGGCCGAGGGCGAGCCCGTGATTCGCAAGCGGGAATCGGATTCGTTCTTCGAAACCAAGCTGCAGGAAGAGCTTGAAAGAAGAGGGATCAAGCGCCTCATCATTGCGGGAGGCATGACCGAGTACTGCGTGGATACGACTTGCCGGCGCGCGACTAGCCTCGGCTACGACGTGACCCTGGCAAGCGATGCCCATCTTACGCGCGACAACGGCGTGCTGAGCGCAGCCAACATCATCGCCCACCACAATCTTGTGCTCCATGAATTTGGCGCAGGAAATCATGTAGTCAGCGTCCGGCCCACGCGGGAAATTGTCTTCTGAGCTTGTTGGGGATCGCTCGCCGGGCGGGGACGATCAAGACGCAGTCATTCAAGGAGGGGGTCACATGCCAGGAACACAGTTTCGCTATGCCATCAAGTTTGTCGCCGACATGAACAAAGCCGTGAAGTTCTACCGCGACGTGCTCGGTTTTGAGCTCAAGTTCGAGTCTCCGGGGTGGAGCGAGTTCGTGACGGGTGAAACCACGCTCGCGCTGCACCCAGCTTCCGACAAGAACCCGGCGGGAACCGTCGAATTGGGGTTCACGGTTGCCGATGTCGAGGCTTTCTACCGCGACCTGAGCGCCAGGGGGGTTCGGTTCAGCATGCCGCCCAAACAACAGGACTTCGGCGGGGTGCTAGCCCAGTTCGTCGATTCCGAAGGCGCGCATTGCAGCGTGGGGGCGGAAGCAGCCTAGCAGTTTGCTGCTACGCCACCGACCTGGCTTGGAATCGCGGCAGGAATTCTTCCGCCACAAAAGTTTCGTAAGAGGTGGGGGTTGTGTTCTCGGCCGAGCGTGGTTCGAAAGCTCGGATGTGGCCGGTGTTCCAGGCGGCCGACATCTCAAGAAGCAAAGCGGCCATGTTGGCGGAGATGCCGAGCTTGAGGAGCGCCGCGCGCACGGTCTCATCCGTAGCCTGAAGATAGGGAAGGTCGAGGGTGCCAATCGCGCGCCCGATAATCTGCGCAACTTCGCTCATGCTGATGTCCCGTTGTCCCTGCAATTCGCGGGTCTGCTGTTTGTCGAAGCTCAGACTCAACAACGCATCTGCCGCAGCCTCGCCGACGTCGCGGGTGGCGATCATGGGGAGCTCGAGGTCGGGCCGAAAGGGGCCCATGGCTTTCCCGGTTGTATGAATGCTGGCAATCTGTGCCAGCGTGTTCTCCATGAAGTAGCCTGCCCGCAAGTGCAGCAGGTTGAGGCCGTCAATACGGTTCAGTTGCTGTTCGAGCGCATGGGATCCCTCGACCGTGCCGGTTTTGTCGGGTTTATCGGCCCCGATGCTGCTTAAATGAACCGCATAGGTTACGCCGGCGCGCTCGACCGCTGCCGCGATCGCGTCCGCGACCCGCTTGTGAAAGGCTCGACCATCATGACCGGCAAGATTGGGAGGCAACATCAAATAGACAGCCTTGGCGCCACGAAAAGCCTTGCTCAGGGCCGCCGCATCGGTGAGGTCGGCGTCAGAAGGTTCCCCGCCTTCGGCAGCCAGGGCCCGCAGGCGTTCGGCGCCCCTGCCGATCATCCGAACCTTCTCGCCCTTGCGCAACAGATGCTTGGCGACGGCGCTTCCGGTATGACCGGTTGCACCCGTGACAACGTACATAGCGGCCTCCATTCTCCTTCGTGCTTCGATTCAGTCGCCGCAATTTTGCGGCCTAGGAAGGGCCGGGCGCTCGTCACGATCTTCGACCGGCGTGATCCGGTTCCATTTGCGATAAACCAGGATCACCGCCAGCGTCCAGAAGGGAACCCAATCAACTCCAGGCACAAGTTCGGCCAAAAACGTCGGCAGAAATTCCCAATGCCAGCCGTTCCGACCGCAAAATCCAGCGGGTCATCAGCGGGTGACAAAGCTCCTTCGGCGAACAGAAAAGACGCAAGAATTTGCACCGCGTCGGTTGTGATAGCCACCATCGCGGCAACTCGGAAGCGGGAGCGCGGTGAAAGCCGGATGGGGTCTCCTGACACGAGAGCGGATTCTTTCGATGCGACCTCTAGCTGCGGACGCCTTCGACGCCCCAGCGGCTGCTAAGGATGAATAGTATCACTCGAAGCTAGTACTCGATGCCATGGCGGTCCAAGGCCGGGATCTCAGGAGCGGGGTCGAAGCGAACCGTTACATCCACGGTCTTCTCGCGGGGATCAATCGACTCGTGCACGCGTGCCCGCCAGTTTCCCACCAGCTTGTACGCCTGTTCCACAAACCGGCCGACATAGCTGGCATCGTAGGTGTCGCCGCTGCGAAGCGTCCATTCGCTCTTGAGGCGCGTCGTAGTTTCAAGGTCCAGGCCGCGAATCTCCACCTCACCCATCTTATAAACGTCCCCTTCCACGATAGAAACGACGTAGGTGGCCGAGGACTGCCCATCATCGGTCTTGAGCTCTCCCTTCACGGCGGCGTCCATGTAGCCGCGAGTGCGGAAGATCTGGTGGACGGATTCCAGGTCTTTTTCGAGCTCCAGGGCATTCACGACCTCGCCGGGGTGGAGATGAAAACCAGCCTGCAGGGTAGCATCGGGGAAGTCCTTGTTGCCCGCGATCTCAATCCCGGCCAGCTTGTATTGCCGGCCGGGGCGGACGGGAAGGATAACGTCAACCAGCGTGTCGTGGGCATCAGTTTCAACCACCGTAGGTTCGGGATCGCCCAAAACCGCCTTGAGGTATCCATGCTCGCGATAAACCGGCAGGAAAGCCTTGTCTTCTAGGGCCCGGATTCGCGAGCGCGTGTATTCCACGCCTTCGAGCTGCTTCGCGGCTGCCTTAAGCTTTGGCAGCTCTTCGGGGCCGACACCGGAAAACCCGACTTCACGGATGGTGATATTGGGCCCGCTGACCGAGAACACGAAGGCTTCGACGGGATTGTCCTCGTCGAATGGCCGCAGGTAACCGACCTGCCCGGGCACGTTTTTTTGCATCAAGAGAAGCTCGAGCGCCTGCGAAACATCGTTCGCGAGTCCACCGTTGACGGGAAGTTCACCATGGAAGAGAGGAACGGTGGCATGCAGTTTCTCGAGCAGCTCCCGGTCGCTAAACCAAACCACGTTGTCGAAACGGGTGGGGAAAAATCGTTCTGCGTCCCGCAGTCGCAAGGTTACCTTGGCGCCGTCCGGGTCGAATTGGGTTCCGTAAGAAACGGCGCTAAAGGCGCCGCTTTCGCCGAGAAGCCGAACCATGGTCTTGAGATCGTCGTCGTGCACGGGCTGGCCAAGCTGCAAGTTGGCGGCCCGCATGACATCCTCCGGCTCGTAGCGACTCGTACCGGTGACCTTGACGGATCTCAGTTTGAATGCGGAGGGCGGCAGGACCTTGGAGCTGGAATTCTGCGTCTCGGCAAACGCGAAGGAAAGCAAGAAAAATACAGCGAGGACGGCTGGGAGTCTAAATCTCACACAGAAAGATTTTAACGCAGACCGGTCGAGGGTCGGAATGCCTGCGGATCAAGAGGAGCTCGTGGCCTCGCCCCTCGGAAGCTCCGGCATATTTGGCTAAGTTCCTCATGGGGAAGCGAAAACTATGGTCCCGAAGCCGACTCTTGGGGGGCGGCAACAGCTTGTTCTTGGGTCCGATTGCCCGGCGGCGCCCAGCCGGCTCCACGATCTTTGCGATCCTGGTGTAATCCTCGTGCACGGCGTTTGACTTCGTGCTATAGTCAGCGCCTGCTCAATCGGGAGCCATGGGGCGGGCTCAGATTACTGCCAGGAGGACGCCGCATGCCCCGGAATTCTGCGCTTCTGATCCTTGCGTTTTCGGTTCTTTTCACCGTGCTTGCAGCCGCTAACGAGATCGTTCCTGCGGGCACGCTTCTGCGCTGCACAGTCGATGAGCCAAACTTTTCCTCAAAAACGGCCGCGGTCGGCGATCCGGTGCTTTGCCATCTCGGATCCTTGAGCTCCTTCGGGCATTCCGTGTTTCCCCGGGGCGCCATGCTGAGCGGTCATCTCCAGGATTACAAGAATCCCGGCCATTTTGTCGGCAAGGGATGGATCCAAATTGAGTTTGATCGCGTGATCCTGCCAGGTGCAGACGTCCTGCCTCTCGAGGCTAAGATCATCGCCGCCCCTCACTTGAAGGTGGACAAACAAGGCGACATTCACGGGCGAGGTCATCCCACTCGCGACGCTATCGAATGGATGATTCCTGTCCTTTGGCCCATCAAGATCATTACTCTGCCGGCGCGCGGTCCTTACCCGGCGCTCAAAGGCGAATCGCCCATCACCTTGCGCCTGGAAGAAGACATCGAAGTCCCGCTGCCGGCGATGCGGAGCTCGGTACCGATGCCGCCATGGGCGACGCCCAGTGGTTATCGGGTTTACGGCTACAACGGCGGCCTTTCGAATAGCCCTGCGGCCGGCTCGAGTCCGTCGCTCACCATGCAGCCCGCTGCCTACGCCCAGCAGACTGCGTCGTCCGCTCCACGGCTCACTCCTTCTGCGTCCTCGAAGTTGACGGTGATTGCGTTGAACGGGGGCGGCGCTTTTCTGGCGCAGCAGTACTGGATCCAAAGTGGAAAGATGCACTGCGTGTCCGCCAATGGAGAGGAGAAATTGCTTCCCCTCGAGGAGGTCGATCTCAGTGAGACTGTCCACCTGAACCAGGAGCGCAACGTCGACTTCGTGCTCCAATCCCGCAACACCACGGAGCAGTGAGCCAGCTCTGGCGGCGCCGCCATTTTAGTGACAGGACGGGTCCTCAGGGCCCGTCCTGCCGGGTTTTTTCTCTCTGACCAGGCCAGCGCGGCCGTGGCGGGAACAGGTGTGCCTCCAAGGGTTGCGGTCTCGGTCCGCCTCACCACACTTTGCATACTTTCTCGGGCGACTTCACCATGGGTTGGCTGGATTTGCAGGAAAAGGCCTGGGAGAACTCCGGCATGTTCCTGACCACCCCGTTGATGCGGTACTTGGCGGGAGAATGCGGATCGGTGACCGCCCGCACGCGCAGCTCCTCGGGCCGTTCATTGGCGCAGGCCCACTGCGCAAATCCCACAAAAAAGCGCTGTTCGGGAGTCAATCCATCGCGCGGTGGGAGCGTCTTGTCTTTGGTGGCACCCTGCCAGGCAATATAGGCGAGAATCTCACCCCCGAAATCGGCGACATCTTCACCCAGCGTGAGTTTGCTGTTGATGTGGACGTCGTCGACGACTACGTACTGCGCATACTGATCTTCCACGCACTGGGTGCGGGCTTCGAACTTCGCGCGGTCTTCTTTCGTCCACCAGTTTTTCAGGTTGCCTTTGGCGTCGAACTGGCTGCCCTCATCGTCGAACCCGTGGGTAAGCTCGTGACCGATGGTTCCACCGGTATCGCCGTAGTTGGGCGCGTCGTCGAGCTTGGCGTCGTACAACGGAGGCTGCAACACTCCGGCAGGGAAGTTGATGTCGTTCATCTGGGGATCATAATAAGCATCCACGGTCGGCGGGGAGATCTCCCACTCGCCATGGTCCACCGGCTTGCCGACTTTATTGATGTCGCGGCGGCGCTCGAATTCATTGGCGCGCACGATATCACCGGCAAAATCGGTGGACACGATCCTGACCGAGCTGTAGTCGCGCCACTTGTCGGGATATCCGATTTTGTTGCGGATGCCGGCCAGTTTAGTCAGCGCCTGCTGTTTGGTTTCCGGGCTCATCCAGTCGAGCGAGCGAATGCGCTCGCCCATGGCGTCCTCGATCCGGCGCACCATATCGAGCGTGCTCGCCTTGAGCTCGGGCGAGAAGACCTTGGCCACATAGACCTGGCCGAGGGCTTCGCCGAGATCGCGGTCCGTATATTGCACGCAACGCTTCCAACGCGGTTGTTGCTCTTTCGCCCCGCGGAGATACTTGCGGTAGAACTCAAAACTCTCGTCCACGAACGCGGCAGAAAGATACGGGGAGAAGGAATCGACGACATGAAACCGCAGATAGGTCTGCCAGTTGGCCAGCGGTTCGCTCGCGAGCAGGCGACTCATGGCTCGGAAATAATCCGGCGTAGCCAGGTTGACAATTTCAAAACTCGGATAGTCGAGCTCTTGGTAGTAGACCCGCCAGTCGAGATTGGGTGCGATCCCGCTCAGGTCGGCAACCTGCAGCTTATGCTTCAGCTTGTAAGGGTCGCGACGTTCCACCTGCGTAAGTTGCGCCGCGGCCAGCACGGTTTCTATGCGTAGGACCGTCTGCGCATTTTTCTTCGCCGCCTCCTGGCTCTCGCCCGCGAGCGCAAATACCTTCGCGACATGTTCCAAGTAGCGCTCGCGAATCTCCTTGGACTTCGCATCCTGTTCGAGGTAATAGTCCCGGTCGGGCAGGCCGAGACCACCCTGGTCGAGCTCCGCGATCTGCCGCTCGGAGTCGTCGGGATCCTGCGCGGATCCCTGCGAAAACAGAATGGTCTCGCCATAGGTAAACTGCAGCCGCGCAACCAGCGGCGTGATTTCCTTCACCGACCGGAGACCGGCAATGGCATCGAGATCGGGCTGAACCGCCGACAATCCCCGCTTTTCCATGGCGCTTTCATCCATGCACGCGGCATAAAAATCCCCGATCTTTTGGCTGACGCTGTCGCGCTCGGTGCCCGGGGCGGCCTGCTCCAGCATGGCGCGCAAGAAAACTAAATTATCCTCATAAAGCTTGCCGTAAACACTCCACGAGGTTTGGTCGGCGGGAATGGGGTTCGCCTTCTGCCAGCCTCCGCACGAGTACTGATAGAAGTCAACGCAGGGTTCGACGGAGGTGTCCATGGCATGCGGATCGAGGCTCGGGGTGTAGGGCAGAGCGGGTGGCTCGGCGGCTGCCGGGGCCGGGTTTTGCCCGCGAGCGAGCACGGCGACGAGCAGAGACACCGTGAGAACAAGGACTGGGCTGCGCATATTTCCTTTGGACGACTGCAGCCTGAAAAAGTAATGCCAGGTCATGGTAATTCATCATGCCGCCTTCCCCGTCTGCCCAGGCTCAAGGTTGATGCGGTATCAGGCATCGCCCCGGTTTATCGTCGCCGAACACCCTGCGAGTCGGGGAACGGCGGCTCGGCCTTAGCCGGTGTGACCCGGATGAGCGAGCGGGTTCCGACGTGAAGGAAGCTTAACTCGCGGGCGGCCAGCAGAGCCTTGATTGCTTCCTGCACCCGCGAGCGGGGAACGAAGTTGCCGAAGAAGGATTCGATTTCCTGTTGATCGGCGGCGATCACACAGTCGAGATACTTCGAAAGCAGGGCAGAGAGCGCTTCCGCGACGGACAGACCGATGCCCTCTCGCACCGCATCGCCCGACCAACGGTAGAGGACGTCCCAGAACGCGCCCTCCCCCGGCCTGTAGCCCACCCGTGTGATGCGCAATTTGGACCAGAGTTCGGCCAGGGACTTCTCCAGTGCGGCCGCGGAAAGTCCGCCGCCCAGCTTCTCGAGCAGCTTCTGCTTCGAAATCGGCCCCTCGCGGCGCACGATTTCGTAGGTGTCCGCGGCCAGTTGGGAATACTCCGAGCGCGGGCCCGGCTTCGGCGCCTGTTTGGGATTGCGCTCGCCGACCAGGGCGTAAAAGTAAGGGAAAATCGAAGCGGCCAGAAGAAGGGCGTTGTTCTCGTCAAACAAGTTGGCTTCGTAGGCCGCATGATCGCGCAGCAGGCGAACCATCAGCTCGGTGGCATCGTGGGCCCGAGGATCCCGAAACGCCTGCTGCCAAGCCGGCAAGCCTTCCTCCGAGCCAGCCCAGGCGCCTATAAACGTGGGCGCCAGCACCGAGGGCTTGAGCGGGTACATGAGACAGAACCCGACGGATTCGAGGAACCGGTGAGCGTCTTCGGGCGTGCGCACGGGATGGCCATCGAGGTGCCACTTTTCCCGGCGGAGCTGATTGAGTTCGGGTCCGGTCATAAGAGCATTTCGATCGTAGAACCGGCTCGGAAAAGGCTCGAGCACACAAAACCAAACTCCTTCATGCTAGCAGCTTGCTCCTAGATTCTCTTAAACGCCTTTTGAATGTCCCTAAGAGAATAACGCAGGACCACGGGGCGGCCATGGGGGCAGCTCATCGGACACTCGGTTTTCGCGAGCTCGGCGAGCAGCCACTCCATTTTGCTTGCCTCGAGAGGCGTATTCACTTTGATCGCCGCGTGGCAGGCGATCGATGCGGCGATGCGGGTGCGAACCTTTTCCATATTCAAGGCCTGTTCTTCGCGGGAGAACTGGTCGAGCAACTCCTCGAGCATGTGCTCGATCGCGGTGCTGGCGACGCCCGCGGGTGCGACTTTCACGGTGACACTTCTTGCCCCAAAGGGTTCGGCTTCGAACCCGTTGTGCTCTAACTCCTCAACGATCTCAGGAAACACCGCCAGCTGCGCGGGGGTCAGCTCCAAAACCAAGGGCATCAGCAGCCGTTGACTGAGGACGGAGTGGGCCGCGCGCTGCTTCAGCACCTGCTCAAACAGCACGCGCTCGTGAGCCACGTGCTGATCGATGATCCAAAGGCCTTCCTGGTTCACGGCGAGAATAAACGAGTCCCGAATTTGGCCCAGAGGCTTGAGGGACGAAAGCGAGGAGGTAAGCTGACCGGCGGCTTGAGGTTCGTCCGGGAGGGGTGGCGCGCAGCCATCGCTGGCGACCATCGCCCTCGGGGCCGGCGGCGTCCAAGCAGCCGAGTTCGCGCCCTCGGCTTCGAGACTGATCCCGCCAGCGAATTGAAATCTTTCCGTCGACGGCGGGGACATGGTTGCCTGCAAGCTGAAGGTTGGCTCATCCGGGGTTGGCAACAGGCTGTCCTCGGGGAAGGCCGGTGCCGCAAACCGCGATCCCGCGGCAAGAAAGGGAGTCGCGGTGGGGTGTGCACGCATTTCGGTTGTGAACTGAGGTACGGGCCGCGCTTCGAGCAAAACCGCCCGCACCGCATCCCGGACCAGGTCGTGAATCGTCGGCTGCTGGCGAAAGCGAACCTCGGTCTTGGAGGGATGCACATTGACATCGACCTCGCTGCTCGGCAGCTCGAGGAAGAGCAGCACCACCGGATAGACCGATGGCGGAATGATGTTGCGATAAGCCTCGGTGAGAGCGTGCTGCAGGACCCGGTCCCGGATCAAGCGGCGATTCACGAACACGTAGATGGAGTTGCGGTTGAGCTTTTGAATCTCGGGTTTCGAGACAAAACCATGCACTCGGAATTCAGCCGCGGGTGCGGCTTGGTCCCACCACCCATCGCTGTCTTCTGCAGTGGCCACCCCGGCGCCAGTTGGCATGGGCCCGCTCCTTGGCCCCGCAGGCACCGAGGCCGACCCGACTCGCTCGAGCGGTCGAACCTGGGTGACCGGAAGCAGCTGCTCAAGAACATCTTTGCCAAAGATCTGATAGATGCGCTCCCGGTGGCCTCCGACCGGCGGGGCCACCAGTATGGCATTCGTCAGCGAGTGCAGCTCGAGATGCTTATCCGGATGGGCGAGAGCGTAATGGGTCACCAGAGAGGCGACATGGGAGAGCTCGGTCGACTCCGATTTCAGGAATTTCCGGCGCGCCGGCGTATTGAAAAACAGATCGCGCACGGTCAGGGAAGTTCCCCGGGGCAAACCCGCTTCCTCAACCTTCTGAATCCGGCCGCCGTGGATCTCGACCACCGTTCCGCACGGTTCTTCCGAGGCGCAGGTCTCCAGACGTAAGCGCGAGACGGCCGCGATCGAGGGCAGAGCCTCGCCGCGAAATCCAAGCGTCCGAACGCTGAGCAAGTCCTCGGCACGCTGGATCTTCGAGGTGGCGTGACGCTCGAAGGCAAGCAAGGCGTCATCGCGAACCATACCGCAGCCGTTATCGCTGATTTGAATCAGTTTCTTGCCCCCGGCTTCGACCTGGATCCGGATACGCGTGGCCCCGGCATCGAGGGAGTTTTCGAGGAGCTCCTTGACCACCGAAGCGGGCCGCTCCACCACCTCGCCGGCCGCGATTTTGTTGGCGACAGTTTCGGAAAGGACGTGAATCTTACCCATGGGATCACCCGCTGCGGATCATGATGCCCAACTCCTTGAGCTGGGCTTCACTGACGGGCGTCGGAGCATCGACCATCAAGTCTACCGCTCGGGCGGTTTTGGGAAATGGGATCACTTCGCGCAAGCTCTCGGCGCCGGCGAGGATCATCACAATGCGGTCCAGGCCGAGCGCAATCCCCCCGTGGGGAGGAGTGCCATATTCGAGAGCCTCGAGAAAGAATCCAAAGCGCTGACGGGCTTCCTCTTCCGCCATGCCGAGAGCGCAGAAGATCCGGCGCTGAATGTCCTGGCGATGAATACGGATCGAGCCCGACCCGAGTTCGGTCCCGTTAAGCACCACATCGTAGGCGAGAGCCCGCACGGCGCCCGGATCGGATTCGAGCCTCCCGAGGTCCTGTTCATGGGGCGAGGTGAAAGGATGGTGGGCCGCCGCCCAGCGTTGGGCCTCCTCGTCATATTCGAACATGGGGAAATCCGTGACCCAGAGGAAGCGAAAATCCCTGGCTGGATCGCCGGTGCGCTCGAAGGCCCGGTGGCGTTCGGCATATTTCTGGGCCAACGCCAGGCGAAGGAGCCCGGCCGTCGTGTACACGGCGTGGTCGGGGGGTGTGCCCTGCGGTTTGGCTTCGTCCCCAGACTTGGAGCCGTCTCCGCCCACGAGAACGATTAAGTCGTCGCCGTCTGCGCCCAGGTTTTCACGAATGCGGGCCGCGGCCTGGGGAAAGGACTTTTCCAGGCGCTTGAAATCCTCGAAGAGCTTGGCCTTGCCCTTGCCGTTGAACAGGGGCTTGATATCATCGCGCTCTTTGCGGGAAAGCTCTCCCACCTTGGGGATGCGCAACGCGACGATCGGAAGCTTCGCGCTCAGGGCCAGGGCGGCAAGATCCTCCTTGTTGAAGGCTTCCCCCACGTTGGTCATCGCAGGCAGGCGCAGATCGGGTTTGTCGGTGCCGTACCGACGGATGGCCTCGTCGTACGTCATACGAGGGAAGGGCGTCTCCATCTCGTGTCCCGCGACTTTGAATGCGGCTTTGAGAAATGCTTCGACCACCTCCCACACGCGTTCGGGTTGCGCATAGGACATTTCCAAATCGATCTGGGTGAACTCGGGTTGACGGTCGGCGCGTAAGTCCTCATCGCGGAAGCAGCGCACGATCTGGAAGTACTTGTCGAAGCCGGAGATCATCAGAATTTGCTTGAACAGTTGGGGTGATTGCGGTAACGCATAGAACGACCCCGGCTGCACCCGGCTCGGAACCAGGTAGTCGCGCGCGCCTTCCGGAGTGGAGCGGGTCATGAATGGAGTTTCGATCTCGAAAAAGCCCTGCGCCGAAAGATTGTCCCGAATGGCGATGGCCAGGTTGTGCCGTAATACAATGTTGCGCTGCATGGCCTCGCGGCGCAGGTCGATGTAACGATACTTAAGGCGCATTTCCTCGTTGGGCAGGACGGTGTCGCCGGGAAGAAAGGGCGGCTGTTTGGACTCGTTGAGAATGCGAAGCTCCTGGGCGACCAGTTCCACTTCCCCGGTGGCGATATTCTTATTGACGGTCTTCGCATCGCGCTTCATCACCGTGCCAATCACGGCAATGACGTATTCATTGCGCAGCTGTCTAGCCTTTTCGTGCAGGCCGGGATTGCTCTCTTGGTCAAAGACGATCTGGGTGAGGCCGGTGCGGTCGCGGATATCAATAAAGAGAAGGTTGCCGAGATCGCGGCGACGGTGAACCCAGCCCATGAGCACCGCTTTGCTGCCGGAATCGGTAACACGCAGCGCCCCGCACATGTGAGTCCGCTGTAGATCGCCGAGGAAGTCGAGCACGTTGCGCCTTTCTAGGAGTGCATTTCCGGGAAAGCTGAAAGCGAGATTATAAATGCTTCCAGTCTCTTGGATCGCGCCAGGGCGGACATTCCCGCCCGCGGTCGCCGGTACGATTGGGAAGCGGTTGCTTAGCGGAGCAGTTCCGCTAGTTCTCCAGGTTGATCCACGAGAACATCGGGCGGGACTTCGATGAGGGTGTGGGGTGCAAAACCGTAGGTCACGCCGCAGGTCCAGAGACCAGCATTCCTGCCGGTGATCACATCGACCGAGGAGTCGCCGATGATGAGCGTCTGTTCGGCTGGCACCTTGGTCTCGCGCAAGATAACCCGGACTCCCTGGGGATCGGGTTTCTTGGTAGGGAAGCTGTTCCCCCCATAGACTCGCAAGAAGAAATCCGCCAGGCCAAGCGCTTCGACGATGGCTCGCGATGCTTTGACCGGTTTATTCGAAAGCACAACCATCTGCCGAGGCGCATGGTTGCGGTTGCGGATGGCCTCGAGCATCTCGTTTACCCCTTCGTAGGCCCGGGTGTAGTCCAGTTTGTGGACTCGGTAGTAGTCCAGGAAGTATTCGAGCGCCCTTTTTACCAGAGCCTCGTCCTTGGGGTCTCCCAAGGCGCGCTGAACCAGCATCGGAGCCCCATCTCCCACGTAGGAAGCAATCAGGTCCTCGGGAAGCTCCGGCCGATCAAGATGGCGGAGGGTGGCGTTGACGGAATGGACGAGGTCCAGGCGGGAGTCGATCAGTGTGCCGTCCAGGTCAAAGATCAGCAATTTCATCGCGCCGGGATCGAACTGGTGGTGGAAGCGGATCATGTCCGATTGCAGGATAGCATTCGGACGGTATGCCCTTGGCAACACACGATAAAGTCTGGCCGGCGCGACGAACCCTCGCCCGCCGCCGAGGGAATCGGTCCTGCTAGAATGCTTTGTGCTCCGAAACTTAGTTCTGATTTTGCTTGTCCCCGGACTGCTTCCGGTCGCCCGCGGAGAGCAGCAGCAGCCCCCAGTCAAAGTGAACGTGCTCAATGTGTGCTCCCCTTCCCAGGAGGAACAGCAGCAAATTGCCTCGGCTCTGGCGCGCATTCCCCAGAAAGTCTCCTTCGGCGAAGAATTCGAGATTGATCGGGGCCATTCCATCCTGGACCGGGCCCAGGGGCCCTTTCAAACTGGCGAGCAAGCGCCCGCGTCGTCGCAGTCCGAGACCGCCGATTGGGTACGCCTGCGGCGGGAATTTCCGGCTTCCTCCTCGTTTTCCAGGGTGCAATATTCCTTCAGCCGCGACCCCGAGAACATGGTGGAGACTCTGGCTTTTTTTCTACGCGAAGCCAAGGACTTGATGCAGGTTGCGATTGAAGCCAGCGCGTCGGCGGTAACCAGCCCTGCGAACATGGTGGCGACGAACACCCCTGCCAGTCGCATTAAGCTCGAACGCTTCGGAAAATCATCGATCGTGTTGGCGCGCTGTTCGGGATCCGAGGACCATCCGGCTCCGGACCAGAGCGCCTACGAGCCGCTTTTTCAGAGCGCATCGGCGATTGCGGCCAAGTACCGCGATTTGCTGGGCGTGCGCCATGCGGTTCCCGAGGAACTGGCGCGCCTGCCGGGGGTGGGAGGCGCCAAGCGGAAAGCTGTGAAACCGGCCGCGACGAAGACGTCGTCCCCGGGGCAGGCGCACTAGCCCTTGAACCGAAATGTCCTTTGCTTCCATCCAATCAGCTTGAATCATTATGGAAAACCATGTCCGCAATGTTGTCATCATCGGTTCCGGTTGCTCCGGGCACACCGCCGCCTTGTACACCGCCCGCGCCAATTTGCGTCCTCTGGTAATTGAGGGACGTGAGCCCGGGGGGCAGCTCTCCCTCACCACCCTGGTCGAGAATTTTCCCGGCTTTCCCGAAGGCATTCAGGGGCCGGAGCTGGTCGAGAACATGCGCAAACAGGCGGCGCGTTTCGGTGCCGAGTACAAGCTGGCGCACATCACCAGCGCGGATCTTAGCGCGCGACCCTTCCGCATTCATATTGGTCACGAGGTGGTCCACGCCCGCACCTTGATCATCGCCAGTGGAGCCTCGGCGCGCTGGCTGGGACTGGAGCATGAACAGCAGCTTATCGGACACGGCGTCTCCTCGTGTGCAACCTGCGACGGTTTTTTCTTCACGGGCAAGGAAGTCGCCGTGGTTGGCGGGGGCGATTCTGCGATGGAGGAAGCTCTGTTCCTTACTCGGTTTGCGACCAAAGTGACCCTGATCCATCGCCGCGACACCTTCCGCGCCTCGAAGATCATGCTGGAGCGCGCCCAACGCAACGAGAAAATTCATTTCCTCACCAACACCGTGGTGGACGACGTCTACGATGTTGCCGCGCGAGAAGTCACAGGTCTCAAGCTCAGGAACCCCAAGACGGGGGAGGTTTGGGACTTTCCAACCAATGCCATGTTTCTGGGCATTGGTCACGTCCCGAATACCCAGATCTTCCGCAAACAACTGGCTATGGATAAGGATGGATACCTGAAAACCACACAATACGTGTTTACCCGTGTCGCCGGGGTTTTTGCCTGCGGCGATGTACAGGATCGTCGGTACCGACAAGCAATCACGGCCGCGGGGACGGGCTGCATGGCTGCCCTCGAGGCGGAAAAGTTTCTCGAAGAGCATGGAACGTAATCGGGGCGGAGCTGGTCACTCGGAAAGGTCGATGAGGGCGGACACCTTTGCGACCGGAGCGAGGAAGCCTGGGTCTTGAAGCACGGGGCCAAGGCTGGGGGGAACCGAGCTTCCGATTTCGGCGCATTCGCGCCGCGGGCCCGTCTGCGAGGGGAGTTGGGAGCGTGAATTCCATTCTTTCGGCCGACGGCTGTGGTACAAATTGCAGTGAACCATGCACCTGCCGGGAATCGGTCATCCGAGCGAAGCGCTTGCAGGTAACCTGTGCTGAGAGCGTTCTTTAGTTCGCTCGCCGACAGCCGGACGTTGCGCGGCATCGCCGAACGCTCCCCTGTCGGTCAGAGAGTTTCGAGCCGCTTTGTCGCCGGCACGCAAGTGGCCGACGTACTTCAGGCCACGCATAAGGTGGTTTTGTCCGGCGCTAAGGCTTCGATCGACAATCTCGGCGAGAACGTTACCAACGCCGACCAGGCCCGTGCCAGCGCCGGCATCTACCACACCTTGCTCGACGAGATCGCGGCCGATAAGCTGGACGCCAATATCAGTGTGAAGCTTACCCACATGGGCCTGGATGTGGATGAAGGAGTGGCCCGTGATCTGGTCGCGAGCTTGGTGAACAAAGCAGCGAGCATGACTCCGCGTAACTTCGTCCGCGTTGACATGGAGGGCTCGCATTATACCCAGCGCACCCTCGATTTAGTGCATGAACTGCATGAGAGGCCCGGCTATGGGGATTCGATCGGGACCGTGATCCAGTCGTACCTGCGACGCTCACTCGCGGACGTCGAGAAGCTGTTATCCGCAGGGATTCGCATCCGGCTTTGCAAGGGCGCCTACCAAGAGCCGAAGGAGGTTGCGTTTCACAAAAAATCCGAGGTAGACGCCAGTTACGTGAAGTTGATGAGGATGCTGCTCAAGAGCGGCTTCTACCACGGCTTGGCCACCCACGATGAGTCCATCATTCGTGAGGCCAAATCCTTCGCCACCCGCGAAAACATCCCCCGCGAGTCCTTTGAGTTCCAGATGCTCTACGGTATTCGGCGAGATCTACAACAAAGTTTGGTGCAGGAGGGATGGCGCATGCGGGTTTATATTCCCTTCGGCACAGAATGGTATCCCTATTTAATGCGCCGCCTTGCAGAGCGTCCCGCCAACGTTCTGTTTATTGCCAAGAATCTCCTGCGCAGATAAAAGCCGCGGCCCGCGGGCGCACTCGGTCTTGACTCCCAAAGTGTAGCAGCGGTACACGACGGCGACAGAGTCTTACTCTTCGGGTGGCGCCTCGTTAGGTTCGGCGGGGGCAAGAGGCAGCCGCGATGCATTGTTCAGCATCTCGCGTTCCTGGGGAGTGAAACGGCTCTTGTAAGCGTCGGACTCGATCGCCCGCTGCCGCGCTTCCGGGGGCATGGCCCGCAGGGATTGCACCGCGTTGCGAATCGCCTGTCGCCGGTCCGGCGGGAGCTGTTGCATTTGGGCATGCAATTGCCGCGCCTGCTGCTTTTGCTCCGGCGTCAGATGCTCCCAGGTTTCCATGCGGTTCAGCATGCGCTCCTGTTGCTCCGGAGGCATGCCATTGAATCGTTGCAAGGAGCGGCGCAACGCCTGCTGACGCCACGGTGGTAAGTTGCGGAACTGCGGATCGCTCTCGAGCGCCTTACGCTGCTGCTCGGGGGTCTGATTGCGGTGCTCGCGCAGCCATTCGCCTGAGTGACCCGGATGGCCCGCACTTTGGGGATGACCCTGGTTTTGCTGCGGGTGGGCCTGGCCTTCCGGGTGAAACGCCTCGTGGTGGTTTTGCGCCCATGCACCAGAAGGAGCGGCGAGCAGCATTACCGTCGCCGCCGCCGTCGCTACCAGGATTGATTTGATCCGCAACACCTCAGGTCTCCATCCTGCGCGACACATAAATCGAGGCTGCCGAGCTTATGGATTCGCGCTTACATCCTGCTGAACCTGGAGATCGTCCAGCAATTCAAAATCCGAATACAGGTCGCTGTTCTTGTCGAGTGCCTGCAAGTCACCTACTGCCGTGCCCGGGAGTGCCGCAACTGGCCCGGACTCTACGCCATGGCGGTACCCAGCATCGGTGCGGAACAGCGCAACACTCATCACCATCAACACTGCCAACGAGACAGCCAGGGCTGGTTTGCGCAGCCAGACCAGCCATCCGCTTGGTTTGGCCCGTTCCTCCCGTATGCGGGCCATCAGCCGCGAGTCGAAATAAGCAGAGGGTTCCGGTGCCTGCCATTGGTCGAGCAAAGCCATCGTTTGCCGGAATTCCTCCAGCCTGCCTCGACAAGAGGTGCAGCTGTTCAGATGCTCATTCACTCCGGGACTGGCCGTACTCGAGCCGGCGGCCAGATCCGGCACCAGTGCCAAAATGTCCCTGCATTTCATAACCATACCTTCACAAAAACTCTTTCAATTGCACCCGCAAAGTCTCGTAAGCTCGGAATAACAGCGACTTGGTTGCCGATTCGCTGAGCTTCAAAACCTGAGCGATCTGGCGATAATCCATCTGCTGGTATTTGTGCATGATGACCGCCATGCGCTGCCGCTCCGGCAAAGCTTGAACCCGCTGCCGGATGGCCGCCATGCGCTCCCGGCGCAGCATCGCTTCCTCCGCCGTAAGGGACTTATCCCGCACGTCCAGAGTTAATCCTGTCTCTTCGTCCTGTTCGTCGACACTGACCATGCTCTCGGGGCGTTCGTGGCGCGTATCGCGCACGTAGTTCACCGCCAGATTGGTCGCAATCCTATACAACCAAGTGCTGAACTTGGCGCTCGGCTCGTAATTCTGGCGTGAACGGTACACGCGCAAGAACACTTCCTGAGCCAGATCCTCTGCCGCAGCCGCGTTGTGCGCCATCCGATACATGAAGCTCACCATCGGGCGGCGATACTTCTGCACCAGATACGCAAATGCCGAATCGTCACCTGCCTTCACCCGCAGCATGACTTCGGCGTCGCCGGTCCCCTCATATGCCTGAGACACTTCCTGCTGCGCCCGCATCCCAGACGTCACGCCCGCCATCGCGAGCAACCCGCGGTCGATAGCTGCGCTGCTCACATTAAGATCAACCCTTCCGTCAGCTGAAAGTTGCGTCGGTTCGGGGTCAGAAAGTGGCCCGGAAGTGCCGGTGGCAGAATAGGCTACGGGTACCTGATCCGGCATGGGTTGGCTCGGCATCGGCTTTAGTAGGTCCGCCCAGATGGCTGCTTCGAAGACCCCCTGCAGCAGGAGGTTGTGCCTAACAGGCTATCACGAACGGCCCTATCGTCAAGCTCTTTATTTACTATGAGATAGAACCTAACAGGCCTCCAGACTTCTCTAAGGATGGTTCTTCGGTCTTTTCAGCTTTAAGCTGATGGCCACCTTGATCACAGCCCCGTCGACAGGATCAATCTCGAACACGGCCTTGCTGGTGTAACCTGGGCGGTCCAGCCGATATTTGAAAATGCTGTACCACTGAAAAACGTCGGTGTCGTACGGGTCGCCGTACTTGGCTTGCACCTGCGCGGCAGTGTAGCTGCGGTCGGCAAGCGCAAGGATCAGGTAGACGTCGGGATGCTTCTCGCTTTTGAGAGCCGCAATTTCGGAGAAAGGAAAGGGACGGCGCGTCAGCTGGTAGTCCACGACTGCCGTCTTGTGCCGCTCGAAGGTTCCTTCCCGAACGATATCGTCAATCCTTTTCGTTACTTCCCCCTCAGGCACAACGGCGTCGCCCTTTGCGGTGCAGGGATGCTCCTTCGGCCTGCATTGCGCTTGAATCTCATTCGCAATATAGGCGCGAAGCACGCTAGAGTTTTCGAGCACGGTTTTGATGCCTTGCTCACCGGGCACAGTGGCAGCTTTGAAAAGATAGCGAACCATCTCGCGCCAGTCGAAATTGTCGGCCGAAAGCTCCGCCCCGAGTACGGGTGCCGGAGGCTGATGAAGGCTGTCCCCGCTTGCCAACGGCGGAGCCAAACCGGAGAGCATGAACAACAGCACCAGAAAGCCAGTTGTCCCCTTCAGGTCCATGAACTGGCCTGCAATCATAGCGAATGCGAACCGAAACAACTAGCCATTTGAGGAATGCCTGATCGACGGCAACTTCCGTGCGGCCGGGTTTACGGTTCGCGGCGGTCGATAGGAGAAGCGATCGGCAACGAGCGCTGTTAGAGCGACGCAGGGGGCTGTCGCGAAGTTGCGAGGGCAGAAACCCTCCTTCCGCCTGGATTGGTTCAGTCAGGGAGCTTATCCTATCGTCCCTATAAGGATTACATTCGTCCGGACTGCGATGGCTTCGTTCGTCATCGGGGACGAGAGGGGCGGAAACCTAGGAGCGCGACCCCGAAGTTGTGAAGTAGGCGGTTGGCGCAACCCCGAAGGTCGCGACGCTCCTAGATCAACGTTCGCGTAATCCAAAACCTGTAACGGAAGGAGAGGTGACTTCGATGCAGCGCAGAGACTTCCTCAAGAGTGGTGCTGCTTTGGCTTTGACTGCAAAATTCGGAACGAACAAAGCGTATGGATTGGTGCCCGCTCACAACTGGGGACAATACGACTTCGGGTCTGGGCCTCCGGTGGCGGATCGCCTCAATCAGGGGCCCTTCCCACAGTACCCTCCCGACGCGGTCATTCCCAGCGATGAAGTCGTGATGACCACCACTCCTTCAGAAGAAGTCGTGCCCAACTACGGGAAGGGACTGGTCACGTACATCACGGCCGACATGGGGACAGAGGAGATCAAGTCGGACAACATCCCACAAGCAATTGAGGAGTTGGTTCGATTCCCTTTGGGCCAGCAACTTTACATACGCCCCACTTGGCGGGAGATCCAGCCGCGAGCCGGCCGCCTCGAATTCCCCGATTACCTGAAGCTGGTTTTCGATTTAGCGAAGCAGAACAACAAGCGCATCGGAATGCGCATTCAGATGAGTGCTCCCGACTATTGGCACCAACCCGCGCTTCCGGATTTCGTCCTCGATAAAGTGCCCACCGTGGAACTGGTTCCCGACCCGAAGGAGGCGAGCTCGGCGGCAAGATTCATGAAGAACCCCTATTCGCGTTATCAGCCACGGTATGACCACCCTTTTTTCCAGCAGTCATTCGCCGAACTTGTCGGCCTTTTGGCGGCGGAATTCAACGGGAGTCCCACCATCGAGTTCATCGACACGTTCCTCTACGGGTTCTGGGGAGAAGGTCACACCTGGCCCTTCCTCAATACTCCTTTTCCCGACTACCCAACCGCAGAGCAGACCTGGAGGAACATGCTGGAAGTTCAGCTAGAACACTTTACGAAGACGCCTTTGATGACCAACACGCAACCCGACTACAGTCGGGTGGGCAATGCAGAGGTGCTTGACCGCACGGTTCGCACCAACAACTGGATTCGCAGCGACACCATCTTCATCGAGAATGAACAGATTGAAGCTCTCAGCAACCGGCCGGCCTGGATCGCCGTGCTGATCGAACAAGGGGTCCCGGGCAAGGCCCCGGATCCAAGCGCTCTCGACGAAGGGATCTCGGCGTCCGATAACATCATCGCTCATGTCATGGATGTGGGAGCGAATTACTGGTCCCTCTGGAATTTCCACGCGATCAGCGCCCAGAATCTGACGAGCTACTACCAGGCCTACTCAATGTGGTTCGACCGAATCAATCGACGAGTGGGGTACCGTGTTAGGCCGTCGTTGATCTGGAGCTATGAAGACACGGGTTATCTCGGGCTGATTATCGGCTTCGCCAACGACGGTATCGCCGGTGTTCCGGGTGTGCTGCGGGTGACGGTCGAGAGCAAGGATGGGAAGATCCTCAAGAGCGGTTGCCTCGATCCGGGGTATCCTTTGCCGGGCAAGGTCCGGCAGGCACAGTTTGTGCTGCCCCCAGGGACGCAATGGGAGGGTTTGAAACTTCGCGCGGAGATCGAGGTCAAGGGTATGCGTTACCCGGTGCGCTGGGCTTGTCACCAGAAACTGAATGAGGACGGCTCACTGACTTTGCGTCCTAATCTTCATCACGGCATCTAACTGCGGTGCTCGGTCGGCGGACACGAACCCTCTTGCTCCCGTCATCGCAGTGGGCGAGCATTTCTTGGAGCCACTGTGACGGTTCACGTCAATCTCCGGTGCCAAGGCTCGAAACTCCGGCAAGCCTCTTTTCAAGGTCTGGCTTTGTGTCCCTGGCAGAAATCATACAATCTGGAGTCGAGTCCAGAGTCAGGAGTAAGGTCGAAGGCGTACAGTGGTTATGCGCGAGAAGAGGTCGACAAGCTTCGGACTATGAGGGCCGGGCGGTGGCGGTGTTTTCTTCTCCCGGTTTCGAAGACCATATGGGAGACGTATCTGTTCCCGAGCGAGACAAAAGCCTTC
>JASHSL010000523.1 GCA_030040855.1 Terriglobales bacterium | reverse complement strand
CCGCGAAGAACTCGAAGATCGCTATGGGCAGCCGCCAGCGGCCGTCGCCAATCTTCTGGAATATGCTTCGCTCAAACTGCAGGCCCTGCGAGTCGGTGTGACGGCAATCGACCGCAAGCGCGAAAGCGTCACCGTGAGGTTCCGCCCCGACGCCGCGATTGACCCCGCGAAACTGGCACGATTCGTCTCCTCGGAGCCGGACTCGCAGTTTACCCCGGACCAGATGCTGCGATTTACCATGAAAGCGGAGGGCGCGCGAGAAGTTTTGCACCAGCTCCGCCAGGTGCTCAAACAACTCTCGGAAGTCTCCGAACTGGCCTCCACCTCGCCGTCGCAGACGGATTAGCTCGAGCCGAGTTTGCGGCAAAACCATGGTAAAGGCCGGTCGGCGAAATGGTTCTCGTTCCGATCCCGGCCACAGGTATTGATTGAGTGACCTACCGGGCTGAGCTTGCCATGGTACCCTCGGGTGTTTGCCGGAGCCGCGATGGTTTTCCCCGCCGAGTTCGCTCCTACCAGCTACGGCCTGGCCGCGGTGTTTGCCTGGGGAACGAGCGATTTCTTGGGGGGATATGCCGCCCGCCATGCCAACACGTTCCTGCTGACGACCCTCGCCCATGCCAGCGGCCTGTTCTTTATGCTCATGCTGGCTTTTGAGACGCAAGGCCAGTTTCCCTCCCCTCCCAGCCGGCTCTGGGCCGTGGTGGGCGGGATGGCGGGCGGGGGCGCGCTCGCCCTCTTCTATCGTGCCCTGGCCGTCGGACGAATGGGCCTGGTTGCCCCCCTGGCGGCGGTGCTGGGTGCAGCCATCCCGGCAATTTTTCTCATGATGACCCAAGGCCCGCCGGGCTTGGTTCACCTCGCCGGTTTTGTGGTTGCCGTGGTGGGGATTTGGCTCATCTCCGGCAGCGAAGAGGGCCGGGGCCCGCGAGGGCTTGGCTTGGCCGTACTGGCGGGGGTGGGCTTTGCAGGGTTCTTCCTCGGCATCTCCCAGGCAAAGGACGGCTCCGCCCCATGGCTGGCCACCTTTTCCCGCGTCGGATCCCTGATCGTGACCGGCTCGATCGTGCTCGCCGAAAGAAAATTTCGGGACATGAGCGCTGCGAGCGCGCGTTGGGGTTTACTGGCTGGATGCCTCGACACTGGCGGTACCGCCTTCTTCCTCTGCGCCACCCGGACCGGGCGGCTGGATTCCGCGGTGGTGTTGACATCGCTCTATCCCGCGGTCACGGTCTTGCTCGCCCGCCTGGTTCTCGACGAGCATTTCACCCGCCGGAAAGCTCTGGGCATGCTGGCCGCATTGCTAGCCGTTCCCATGATCGCTCGCCGCTGAGCCGGGCGAGCTTGCGGTGGACCCGACCTTGCTCGCGCTCGATCCCTGGAGGCTCGGTCCCCGGGAGTAGGTTTCTTGCTACCATCTCGTCATGGCGCTCCTTGAAATTCGCCATCTCAACAAGACCTTTGCTTTGGGCGAATCGATGTTGGGGAGGGCCTCGCGTGGCGAGGTTCGCGCGGTGGACGATGTGTCGCTCGATATCGAAGCCGGCGAAACGCTCGGCTTGGTGGGAGAATCAGGTTCGGGGAAGAGCACGCTCGGCCGACTGATTTTGCGGCTGGTGGAGCCCAGTTCCGGATCCATTGTGTTTGAGGGACGAGACTGGCTGGCGGCCGCACGGCCTGAGATGCGTCGCTTGCGGCGCGATATGCAGATCATTTTTCAGGATCCTTTTGGTTCCCTGGACCCCCGCATGCGGGTGGAAGACATTGTGAGCGAACCGCTGATTATCTACGAGCGCTGCCCGCGGGCTCGGTGCCGCGCGCGAACGGCGGAACTGCTGCACGCCGTGGGCCTCGACCCATCCGCCATGGGCCGCTTCCCGCATGAGTTTAGTGGTGGACAGCGGCAGCGAATCGGCATCGCTCGCGCCTTGGCCTTACGCCCGAAATTCGTGGTCGCCGATGAACCTGTCTCCGCACTCGATGTCAGTGTGGCGGCACAGATCGTCAACCTGCTGGCGCAATTGCAACGCCAGTTCGGCCTAACCTACCTGTTCATCTCGCACTCCATGCCGCTGGTTCGCTATCTGTCCACCCGCATTGCCGTGATGTATCAGGGAAGGATTGTCGAAATCGGACCCACGGAGCAGATTACGGAGGATCCTCGGCATCCGTATACCAGAAGCTTGCTCGAAGCGACGCCGGATGTTTTGCTGTAATCTGGCGGTCGGGCGCCTTTTCCCAAGCCAGAGCCGACGCTTGCGCTAGTGGCGTGGGATGGGGCCCGGGATTATGCTAGAGGGGAGGGGAATCAACATGAGAACCGTGATGGCATCTGTGGTCCTTGTCTTCTCCAGTGTTCTACTTTTGGCCGAGACGAATCCCGTGGCCGGGGTGGCGAAGGAGATCCTTCCCCGCCAGCAGAAGAACCTGGTCGCCGCCGCCGAAGCCATGCCGGCCGACCAGTACGATTTCAAGCCCACGCCCGAGCAGATAAGCTTTGCCCATCTTATGATCCACATCGCAGAAACGAACAATTATCTGTGCGCCAAGATCGGCGATTTGCCCGAAGCGAAGTCGACGGAAGCTA
>JASHSL010000522.1 GCA_030040855.1 Terriglobales bacterium | reverse complement strand
AGTAGACATGTTCCCTGCGGTGAATGCCGTCTACAGGCGCTATTTCCCGGAAAACCCGCCCGCGCGCATCTTCGTTAATGTTCCTGCTTGGAACGGCGGGTTTGATATTGAAGTGGATTGTATCGCGGCCGTCTTATAAGACTGTTCCTTAGTTCGGTATCTATCTCCGCTCATTGGCGAGCGGCCGAAGGCGCCCTGTGCGACGGCACGGCACGCCTTTTCGTACTGCGCTTAACACCACCGCCAGAGGAAGAAACACAACCAAGTGGACAGAGGCGGACACTATGCGGCTTGGCAACAGCCGAAGCTCTTTTCAGAAGAGGTTCGCGCGGGCTTCAAATCACTGCGATCAGGCGTGGCAAAGTCGGCAGCATGAGTTGCGATCAGGTAATTCTGTTGCTTGAGCCCGCCGCGAAAATAGCCTATAGGCTCGAGACGTATTTTGGATCAGCGGCACCTCCAATCTACACTCAGTTTTCGGTTGAATTATAGAAAGCGGGGGTATGTCTACGGCAACAATAATCGGCTCAGGACCGAACGGACTCTCAGCCGCAATTGTCCTTGCAGCATCGGGCGTAAGCACGACCGTAATAGAACGTAATGGGCAGATTGGTGGTGGCTGTTCAACCGCTGAGGTCACACAGCCCGGTTTTCTTCACGACCTGGGCTCTTCGACATACCCCCTGGGCGCTGCAAGCCCTTTCTATGGTTCTCTTCCCTTCACCATTCCTTGGATTCAACCCCACGCGGCATTCGCTCACCCGTTGGATGACGGGACCGCGGTCGTGCTTGAACACTCGATTGAAGAAACAATCGACCAACTGGACGCATGTGACCGCAAAGCATACCGATCACTGATCGAGCCAGTAGTTTCTAACTTCGCTGCTTTGGTCGAAGAAATTCTCGGCCCCATCCTACATATCCCCGGAAGTCCGTTCGTGCTGGCGCGTTTTGGCCTATCCGCTCTGTTGCCGGCGCTGTCGTTGGCTCGTTCCCACTTTGCTGGAGAACGGGCTCGATCCCTCTTTGCTGGCGTCTCAACCCATTCCATCCTCCCGTTAGAAACTACCGCTTCAGCTGCTGTTGGCTTGACGTTAATAGCCGCTGGACACATGAGAGGTTGGCCGATCCTGCGTGGCGGTGCGCAGTCTCTCACGGATGCCCTGGTCCGACATTTAGAGGATCTCGGAGGCCGAGTTGAAACCGGTCGTGAAGTAACCGAGCTACCTTTGTCCAACCTCGTCCTCGCAGACATCACCCCGCGCCAACTCCTTCGCATCGCCGGTTCCCATCTATCCGCTGACTATCGAAAGCAACTGGAGCGATTTCGGTATGGACCCGGTGCTTTCAAGATTGACTACGCACTGAATGCAGCGATTCCGTGGACCGCTCGCGAATGTCTGCGGGCCGCCACCGTACACATCGGAGGCTCTCTCGAAGAGATTGCTCAGGCTGAAAGGACCCTTTCACCCAACAAACCATTCGTTCTGCTCGGCCAGCCATCGCTCTTCGACTCCAGTCGAGCTCCCTCTGGTCGACATACTGCTTGGGCCTACTGTCATGTTCCTAACGGCAGCACCGAAGACTACACCGAATCCATTGAGCGCCAAATCGTACGCTTCGCTCCCGAATTCCGCGATTGCATTCTGTCCCGTTCCGTCTCTACACCCAAAGACCTGGAGAGTTGGAATCCCAATCTAGTCGGCGGCGATATCTTGGGGGGAGCAATGAATGTCCGCCAGCTAGTGTTTCGTCCTACACGGTCCTTGTATCGCACCTCGCGTTCGGGACTCTATCTTTGCGGAGCATCAACGCCCCCAGGTGGCGGCGTTCATGGAATGTGTGGATTTCATGCAGCCAAGATGGCCCTCAAGGATCTCAACACTTAATTCGATTTTCTGTCGACCATTTCGCTTTGGCACAAGGGAATCCGTACGAGACTCTGGCTCCGAAAAACATAGTGGCCGGGGGTGTCAGGCATTGGGAGATTGCAGATCCGGCAAGCGCTTAAGGCATGCTTACAAAAGTCGAGGGGCGGAGTTCATCACGGAGCCGATCCCCAAGTACGGCGAGACGCACTTGCTACATCCGCGATCCTGACGGATATATTATCTAGGTCGGACAGAGCACCGACCTCACGTAGGTGACGCTCGGCCCGGAAAAGCATTCTCACAGTCCCGGGCGAGTTGTCGGTAATTACCGGCCAACCCTTCGAATCACATTCTAAAAACTCTAGCCGGAAAGCTTTATTCTCTTGCGACTGGATTTTTCAGGAGAAGGAGCTCTGCTTCCGGTTCAGATCTTGGCGGGTCAGAAACTCGCAAACTCCGCACCTCCTGAGAGTGGGCAGAGATTGGCCGGTAATGTCGGCAATCCGGAGACTAGCCATAAACGGGCTCCCGGGAAATAGGTCCTGCCTTGTCGGCCTCATACTGCGCTCCGTGGCCGCGGGTAGCGCCGAAGAAATCCCGCCATTTATCGCTGAAAACTTCAGGTCAACAGTCGATGAAATGATCGTATCTGGTGAGTTTGCGGTAACTGGCTGCGAAGGGAGAATAGGCGGTTCCGGCATTAGTCTACGCTAGCCCGCTTAGCGGGACCAAACACAACTGAATCTACTTCACGAATTGGCCGTGACTTGGGAGAAATCCTCAAGCGTTCGTGGGGGATGCTCCCAATTACCAGACTCACAAACCTCAGTTTCCCCGCTGGATGTGATCTGCGTCACTGTGCCTTGAGTCTTCTTTTTTCTGTACTTTCCGCTTGACAAGTGGAATTGGCCAGATCGAGCATTTTGTTATCTATTGATACGTTTTAATACTCAGAGGACGCACGTGGCGAGATGGGATTCGCCTCGTAAGAGTGTCGGGGCTTATGCCCGCAACCGGCGGTACGCTCGGATTGCCGACCTAAGAGAGCGAGGAGAAATGACATGGGCACGCGACAGGTTAGACATCGAGACTCCTTTGGTAGTTTCAATCTTCCGACGCGGATAGAGACAAGGCATTGCGCTGAATGCGGCGTAGACGGCAAGGCACGAGTTGCATTTCATCGGCGTCAGCAAAGAGTGCTGGCGGAGGTTGCCCTGCTGGTAGGGCTGCTTCTAGCCAGCGGAAATGCTCCCGGCTCCGTGACGGCGAGTATCTCCGGCACCGTGAAGGACCCGAGCGGCGCCG
>JASHSL010000521.1 GCA_030040855.1 Terriglobales bacterium | reverse complement strand
CGAAGCCGTTACAAAATCGAACGCCGCCGCGCGCAAGGCGCTGGAGCTCGATCCGACGCTGGCTCGGGCCCATACCGTTCTAGGCGGCAACGAGATGGAGTACGACTGGGACTTTGCCGGAGGAGAAGCTGAATACAAGAAGGGCTTTGACCTTGATCCTAACGACGCCACTGCCCACCAATGGTATGCCGAGGATCTCACTTGGCTGGGCGGGCGGCGGGAGGAAGGCCTTGCGGAGATCAACCGAGCCCACCAACTCGATCCGCTGTCACTGATCATTGACATGGAACTCGGAGATCTTCAACTGTTTAACGGCAGGTATGACGAGGCTATTGCCGCTTGCCGCAAGCTGGCAACGGAAAATCCCACCTTCGCTCGCGCCCACTGGTGCCTGGCGAGAGGCTACTGGCTCAAAGGCATGTACCGGCAAACGGTAGAAGAATACAAAAGGTACGGCGAGCTCGCTGGTGATCCGAACGAAATCGCCTTTGCCTCCGCTCTCGAACAGGGATTTCATTCCGGAGGCTGGAAGGCAGCTTTGACCCAGGGTATTCAGGCCAAGAAGGCCGCACGGAAGACGGGTTATTCTTCGCCGTTTGAGATCGCGACTCTTTACGCGAGTTTGGGAGACAAGGACGGCGCCTTCGAGTGGCTGAATGTGGCCTATCAGGAGCGTGATGTGGGAATGGAGCGCTTGAAGACCGATCCCTGGCTGGACCCCCTTCGTTCTGACCCACGGTTTGCTGAGCTGATCCGCAAGGTGGGATTGCCGCAGTAGAAGTCATAGTCGCACCATGCCGATCCGAGTTTTGGGGGCCCTGCCAGCCTGCCCAAAAAGACCCAGCAAGTTTTAGCGTAAATGTCTTGGGTAGACAGGGTAGGCCGATTCTCGGACACCAATACCACATTGTCCGACATCCTCCTTAGATTCTTTATCGCGCGCATGCGGAAGTTTCCGCGCGGCGCTCGCGGCTTGTTCGGTTTGGAACAGTGTCAGTTGAAATCGCGTATCGTGTGACGGAATTCGGACCACACCTGCGAACGCGCTAGTGACCTTCCCGGGAACCTGGATCTCTCCCGGCTGCCACAAACCCTCGCCCGGTTCTCGCACGAGTAATGTATTCTGATCGGCAACTGATAAGATCGCACCCACCACTCCCAACATGCAGACGAGGAAAACCACATGCACACGCTTGAGATTCATAAGTCTCATTTTAGAGCGACGCTGGCCGGGCAAATCGGGTTCGCGCCATGAGCATCATGCTCTCGATCCCCTCAGCGCCAAATCGATCTGTTCGAGATGGTGTTCGTTATGTGCGGCTACCTTGTCGAATTCGTCCTTCAGCGTTCGCATGCCCGTTTCACTGTGAATGAACTCACGTTGGCCGCTTCTGTCATAGTGCATCCGCGCCTGATATATGATCCCAGCCCGGACTGCATCGTAGATTCGCCGAGACAGATCAAGCGGCATCCGCGAATAGTCGAGGCCTCTCGCCCACGCATCTTGATCGAACGCCCAAATGACTTGTCTCGGTTCGCTAATGACCCGGCGGATTCGGTCGAATAGAACCGTCTCAGAATCGGCGAGATGATGCAAGATGAACCTCACCGACCACTTGCCAGATCCATAACTTCGGTCGAGTTGCTCGTTGTTTAAGTCAAAGTACTTTAGGGTTTGATTCCTCGTCGCTTCGAGCCGCGTGACAATGTTCATTTCAATCCTTTCTGATTTCCAGGTACGATCGCAGCAGATTCCATAAGAATAGACGTCGGCCCGCACACCGACCAAGCTCCAAAATCACCAGCCTGCAAAATGGGCGCTGCACGGTATAATTGCGCGCGCATGGCTCTAACCTCCGGCACAAAACTTGGTCCGTATGAAATCGTTTCGCCCTTGGGTGCTGGCGGAATGGGAGAGGTGTATCGCGCTCGCGACCCGCGACTTGATCGCGTCGTAGCGGTCAAGGTTTTACCCGAATCTTTTGCCCGCGATTCCGATCGCTTGCAGCGCTTCGAGCACGAAGCCCGCATTCTGAGCGCACTCAATCATCCGAATCTTCTGACCATCTACGACGTTGGCGCGCAGAACGGCATTCACTACCTCGTATCGGAGTTTCTTGAAGGACAGACCTTGCGGGATCGACTTGCCGCCGGCCCGCTGGCGCAGCGCCGGGCAATCGACTATGCCTCCCAGATGGCAAGCGGGCTCTCGGCCGCGCACGAACGAGGAATTGTGCATCGCGATCTGAAGCCGGAAAACGTATTTATAACCCAGGCCGATCGCGTCAAGATTCTCGATTTTGGGCTGGCGAAACAAGCACCTGCGGAGCTGCAGGGCGAAGACGCCACCAAAACTCTTCCGACACCCACCACGCCCGGGACCGTGCTCGGCACAGTGGGCTATATGTCGCCGGAGCAGGTTCGCGGACAGGCGGTGGACCACCGTTCCGACATTTTCAGCTTAGGCTCGGTCCTCTACGAGATGGTAACGGGCAAACGAGCCTTTCGTGGCGAGTCCTCGATCGAGACGATGAACGCCATTCTCAAGGAGGAAATCCCGGAGCTTTCCGGAAGTGGCGTGCAGATTTCTCCCGGTCTCGAAAGGATTGTCCGCCGCTGCCTGGAGAAGAAACCGGAACGG
>JASHSL010000520.1 GCA_030040855.1 Terriglobales bacterium | reverse complement strand
TACTTTGCCCCCGTCGGAGTCTCGAGAATTCAGGCTAATGTTCACCAGGCGACCGGAGGCTTTGTCTTTCGTGTGCCGACGCCAGCGAGGTTCAGGATGAGCCCATATCTGCTCGCGGAAGGAGGTGCCTTGGTTTTTGACCCTACGGGCAACGCCTTTGGCACCGTTCCCGCTGCGCAACGCCAGGCCACCGGTGTCTTTGCCTATGGCGGCGGAGCCGATTTTCCCCTCATCCCCCATCTCGCCCTACGCCTCGAATACCGCGGTCTGGTGTACAGCGCACCGTACTTCGGGCTGTCCACGCTCAACACCAACACGGTCACTCATACGGCGGAACCGTCTGCCGGGATCGTGTTGCGGTTCTGATCACGGCGCATGCGTTGGGGGGCGCTCATTTTTGCGGATTTTCGCAAGGAGCTCCGCCGCACTTTAGCGCAAAATCAGGAGCCGGTGGCTTCCCACCCTTTGTGGACGCTGCGTGGAGATCACGGTTGGATAATCAGGATCCACGGTGATCTCTACGCGGCTCGTGCCACGCTAGCTACTCATTCTGCGATTCTGCCGTTGTAAGCGACTCAAGATGCTCGAGAAACTCCGTGAAAGACGTTCCCACAGGCCGAGTAACACTCCAAGCCATGCCAACCCAGGGTGCCTGAACAATTTGCCAGGAGCGGTCCAGGTATCAAATCTATAGGCTTCGCCGCCACCATCTGATCCAAAAATCAGAAGTCCCGGAACATCCGCTGCCCGATTGGAGTCGCTCGAGAGCAATCGCTGTGCATCGCTGAATTGATCCCTCCATGATGGAGCTGATACGAGGCACCTGTGCAGCAATACGCCAAGCATCGCAAGAACGCCGCAGGTGTGGGCTACTGTGCCGAAGCCAGCGGGGCGAGGATGTTGCTTAGCATGTCCGGCTTCGAAGAGTCGCGCTCGAGATGCGGATATCGCTCACCGCCATGATAGTCGATGCGCACCTTCAGAAACTGTTGCTGGTTCGTAACCAACAGTTCCAGAGGAGCGGCCGTCGTTTTGGCAGAGCTCACGGCCTCGCGCAGCACTCGAGCTGAGAACTGATGTTCGTTAACCGAGACAATGTTCATTCCTGGCGTAAGCCCTGCCGCATCTGCCGGAGTGCCGGGGAGGATGTCGAGGATCTTTCCGCCCACCTCGATCAGCGCGCCCAGAGAATAGCGCATGTCAAGCTGATCGTGTTTGGCCTCGGTAGCTTTGTCGAGTTCGGAGCGGACATCCGTATAAGTCAGCCGCCAACCTGCATTTTCAATACCGAGAAGAGGAGCGCGAGGCGACAAGGAAGTGAGACGGGTGTGAAAGAATCCAGCCCAATCGTAAGGCAAGATCTGCTCTAAAGCCTTCACAAGGTCCGCGAAGGTATACGGAATCATGGTGGGGGGACCACTTGTCCCGCCCTCAAACGCACGACAAAAGTCATCGAGCGACTTCTTGCCGCTCGTCCGGGTGCGCATGATGCTATCCACCTCCAACCAGATCAGGTTTCCTTCCTCGTAAAAATCCGTGCTGCGCCGCCAGGACTGCCATTCCTGCGAGCTTTCATAAAGCAGGGGTGCCGAAATGGCGATATCCTGCAAAGATCGCCACGCCCGTCCGGGGCGATGGTCGAGCTCGGCCGCGGTGGCAGCTAGCCGATCGCGGTAGTCCTCCGGCTGCCATAGCCCGCTCCGCGCCGCCAGGACTTCCCCCAGATAATTGGTGAGACCTTCATACACCCAGAGCAGATCACCCTTCATGGGCTCTTGATAATTTTGTGTCGCTAGTCCTAGGGGACGACGATATTTGCCATTCCAAGAATGCGTCATCTCGTGGCCCAGCAGGTCGCCCTCCAGCAACCGCCACTGAGGGTCAGCAAGCCCCATTTCGGGTAGGCGGTTATCGCTCGACTGATGGTGCTCTAACCCGTCTTCATAGGTTCCATGAAGCCACACTAAGAAGTTGTAATGGTCGTAGTGGCGAGCTTGGAACAGTGCGCCGGTTTCGGCGACAAGCCTCCGGTACGAGGTAATCACGCTTGGGGGAATATCCCGGGCAGCTTCACTCTCGGCAGCAAGATCCAACTTATGGGAACGCGGTTCACCTGGGGGAGTGATGTCGATTTCGCGCAAGCCGACGCCGGCCAGCAGGGGGGAGTCGACAAGCATGGTTAGAGATACCGGCTTAAACCGGAGGACCTGGCCCTCTTGTGACTCCAGGGGCAGGGCTGTGGCGAATTTCCATTGCGGCGGCAGCGTCAATTGCGCCTGGATCGTCTCCGTATCGGTCGAGGGACCCAAGGGATAAAGCACGACCTGATCCCAATTGAGCATCAGTTGGGTCGGTGTCGAGGAATCCCCCAGAAGGAAGCCGCTTTCGTCGCTCGTGCCCGCCAGAAAAAACTCTGCTTGGATTTGGCGGGCTGAGGCCGGCGTTTGCAGGTGAAATGCATAAAGATCGACATCGTCCCGTTGCCAGGGCACGGGGGCTCCGCCAACCGTGAACTTGAGCCCCACCATGTCGTTGATGGGACCAACCGGCGCATGCTGGCCTGGAATCCATTTTGGGTAAACCAACGTCGTGCGACCTGGCGTGGCAGGGATGTTCATGGTAATGCGCAGAATGCGGCGCGCGACCTGGCTGGCATCGACGGAAAGCTGCAGGGGTACGCTTTCCGCATGC
>JASHSL010000519.1 GCA_030040855.1 Terriglobales bacterium | reverse complement strand
GAGGTTTCAATACATTACAACGAAAATGAGCGAAAGCCTAGCCTTGGGTGTGCGGTGATTCTTATCGATTTGAAAATCTCGTTCCGTCCAATTGCGGTTTTTTGTCCCCAATTCCCGCCTTTATAGGTAGCAGGCAGTGTTTGGGGTTGTCCGACGTAAAGAATCTGGAGGTGTTGAATGCTGTACTTTGATTGTTTCGTGGTCGGGTCATGGATGTTCGCCATTGGATGGTTTCTCGGAGCCGTCTATGTGCAACATCATGGCGAAAAAACGGAACGCCCGCGTGCCAGTGAAAAACTGGAACGGTGCACGGAGTGTGAAGCATGGCGCGTTCTGGGCGTAGCCAGCGCCACTGCCGATTGATAGTGCAAAATGCGCAGGGGCTGCCCTAAAGTGAGGATCAGCTACTTGGCGCACTAGAGGGGTCGGCGATCAGGACCAGCGAAGGCCGCACACCATTTCCTCCGGGCGGTCAAGTGTGTCTGTCTAGACAGTTTACGCGGGACGGAATCTCACCGGTGGTTTACACCTGTGGTGTTTCCGTTTTACAAGGGTTTGGGCGTACTCGGGCAGTGCTCGTCGGCTCGTAAGGCGTTAGAAGTACTGAAAAGCGCCGTTCTGAAAAGGCTGGCGGCGGCGGTTCAACTCCGTCCCTGGCCACCATCATTCCAAAGGACTTACGGGCCAAGAGCCGAAATCTTCTACCCATGCGCCCACCCATGATTCTCGCTGAACTCGTTCCGTGAGCAGGTGGATTCTGTCTCCCATCAACTGTTCCAGGAACTTGCCCTGCGTCGAATATACGTTTCCACATCATCATCGGTGCCGTTGCAGTTGAATTCCGAGACCGGTTGCTGCCGACACTTGTCCCAGGCTATCGTTAGTGCCAGGCTATCAAACGAAGCTACTGCTAATGAACGTCCTGGTCGTAAACTCGGGAAGCTCTACCCTGAAATTTCAAGTGATCGCCACCGACCTTGAGCGGATCGGGGAGGATAAAGACGACCGCATCTGCCGGGGCGAAGTCGAGGGCATTGGAGGCGAGGCAATTATTCGCATCCGGTACCGCAGCTACCCAAGTCGGACTCTCACAGCGCCGTTGCGAGATATTTCAGCGACACTTGAATATTTGCTTCGTTACATAGCCTCGGATCAATCCGGCGTACCAGAAATCAGAAGCACGGCTGACGTGAATGCCGTGGGACATAGGGTGGTGCATGGCGGCGAGATGTTCAAGGAATCAACCCTGATTGACGACCGGGTGTTGAAGGGTATCGAGGACTGCATCGATCTGGCTCCACTTCACAATCCCACTAATATCAAAGGCATTCAGGCGGCCCGCGAACTACTTGGCAAAGACGTTCCTCAGGTCGCGGTGTTCGACACTTCGTTTCATCATTCCCTCCCCGAGCAAGCCTACCTATACGCCGTTCCCTATCATCTTTACCGACGCCACCGCATCCGGCGGTACGGATTCCACGGCACCTCCCACCGCTATGTCGCCTTCCGCTATCGTGCGACGCGAGGACTGCCACGCGAACAAACCAACATCATCACGCTCCATTTGGGCAACGGCTGCTCGGCAGCCGCCATCAAGGGTGGGTTTCCCGTGGATACTTCTATGGGAATGACGCCACTTGAAGGTTTAGTCATGGGGACGCGTTCGGGCGACGTCGATCCTGCCGTCGTGAGCATCATCGCTAGAAAAGAGGGGCTGTCGGCCTCTGACATAGACATGCTGCTCAACACGCAATCCGGCTTGCTCGGCATTTCGGGGCTCACGAACGACATGCGGGAATTGCAGGCCGAGCTGCAAGAGCATGATGACCGCAGGGTCCGGCTCGCCATCGAAATCTTCTGTTATCGGGCGCGTAAATACATCGGCGCATATCTAGCTGCGATGGGTGGCGCTGACGCAGTCGTTTTCACTGGCGGCATCGGAGAAAATTCGCCCGATGTCCGAGCCCGAATCTGCACCGGCATGGAGTGGGCCGGTCTTCAGCTCGACGCAGCGAAGAATCAAGAGACTGTCGGTCGCGAAGGTAGGATTTCCACGGACGACTCCAAGTTGCTCGCCTATGCTATCCCAACCGATGAGGAACTCTTAATCGCGCGGGACACGGTGAGAGTCATCCTGGGCGTACCGCACCCGTCGTAAGTGCCCGTCCAGTTCCGATCAGTAGGGCCACACCCAGTCAGCCACTTCCCGGGTGGCACCTCTAAATTGCTAAAAACACTGATAAGCATAGCCCTGAAAAAGGCCGGCGGCGGCGGTTCAAGTCCGTCCCTGGCCACCATATCTCGCAACGGTTTAGCCGCCCAGTCCGAAATTTCACACCGGTGACACCTTGCTCGTCGCAAGTGGAAACGGCAACACTGAACCAGTACATCGAACGAAAGTTCGATGTGCAAATCGCATTCCAGGAGTGGACCGCTGATGGGAATCTTCGGACCCGTTTAGCTAGGATTGGGAGACGACAAAAAGGCCCAGGACTGTTTCTTACCCCGCAAGTTCGACATCCGATAAACTGAGATCCTACGAAATCATGAATCACTCCGGAAACTTCACACATACGGCTCGCCTGGGACGGTGGTTGCCTTCGGATTCGAAACGCCTCAATGACTGGTTAAAAAAGGTCATCGAGGAGGTCGAACAAAAGAAGGCTCCCTTTCATCCGGTGATCGAACACTTTCGGCGCATGATCGAGAACGACCCTGAGATGTACATGTACTTCACGCAGATGTTCGAACAGCAACTGCCCTTTTCCCCGCCTCCCGGGAGTGGAGACGTCAAACTCAGGAACTACCACCAGATGCTCATGCTCATCAACCACGTTCTGACCTCTGCTCCCGAATTCAATACAACGGAGATGGTGGGGTGTCCGATCAACGCGATTTTGGATTTTCCAATGATTACGCGAGCCGGATTGGCGGCATTCCTGTCTCCCAAAGTGAATGCCATGTTGAAGAAGGTACTGAAAGTATGGACTGAGTATCTGGACTCGCCTGCATCCCGCTCGGTCTTGAACACCTCAGACAATGGCTGGTTGTGCCCATCGGCTCTAAAAACCCTGCAGATGGACGAGTTCATTCATGATCCGAATGCTCCCTACTTCGGCTTCAGATCCTGGAACGACTTCTTCATTCGGCAGTTCAAACCCGGCGCTCGGCCCATCGCCGAGCCCGACAACAACAAAGTCATCGTCAGCGCCTGTGAATCCACTCCCTTCGCCATCAGCACACATGTGAAGGAACACGACAGGTTCTGGATGAAGTCGCAGCCGTATTCTCTGAAGCATATGCTGGACGGCTTGTTTGTCAATGAATTTGTGGGCGGCACTGTGTACCAGGCATTTCTCAGCCCCGAGAATTACCATCGTTGGCACAGTCCGGTCTCCGGCACAATCAAGAAAGTCCACCACGTGGAAGGCACATATTACTCTGAGGCAGCTTCGGAAGGATTCGATCCCGCCGGACCGAATAACTCACAGGGCTACATCGCACATACGGCGACCAGAGCCCTCATCCTGATTGAAGCAGATGGCCCTGTTGGCCTTATGAGCTTCATTGCCATCGGAATGGCGGAAGTCTCTTCCTGCATCGTCACCGTAGAAGAAAACAGCAGAGTGAAAAAGGGAGAGCAGATCGGGTATTTCCAATTTGGTGGATCGAGCCACTGCCTTGTCTTCCGAAAGGGTGTCATTTCCCAATTTGCAGCACAGGCGATACCACAGGGTCCGAATGGGGCAGAGTCAAGAGTAGTCAAAGTGAACTCTCTTCTGGCGATTGCGGCCGGATAGCATGCTGCCGTTGATTCCTACTTCCGCGTTTCAGCTTCGGCAGTTTCTCATTAAGCTTTGCATTTTTTGGCTGTACCCTCCACAGGGTGTGACCGCAATACAATGGGGAAGCAGTCGAGAACCCCGGACCTGCCGTCACCCGAGGTGGAGGTACCCAGGCCTTCCTGCCGTTGGGAGCGGAGCCGCTCGCGTAGAAGCAAGCGAATCGCCTATTAAACGGATGGTTGCTCGACGCATATAGCGGCCACCATATGCAGAACGCAAGCATCATCGGTTGTTATGACAGTAAGCGAACGCGACAGCCCTGCGATCGCAGCACAGAAACGGCCTTCGAGTCGAAGGACACGAACTCTTCTGCGCCTAGCCAGTCCCCTTCATATGCAATTACGCCGTCCGCAAAGTCTCCGCCAGCATCGAGTAAGGATAGGCCCGCCTCTATCGCTGGCCGGTTTATGACGACATTAGCGCTCTGCATCAAGCGATCCCCGGGCGATTGCGCTCTGCCACAATCCTGACCCTTGGCGTGGCTGTGACAGCACTGAGCTTTTATCCCATCATGAACATGCTGTCATCAGGACAGGAGATGAACGCCTCCTTTGAACCGCTGCACTTGGTCAATACCTACGGCGCCTTCGGCAGCATCACTCGGCCGCGCTATGAGGTGATTGTGGAAGGAACCGATGAACCGGTGCTGACCCCAAACACTCATTGGCGCGAATATGAATTTATCGGCAAACCCGGCGACGTGAATCGCACCCCACCGCAGATCGCGCCCTACCACTTGCGGCTGGACTGGCTCATGTGGTTTGCCGCTTTCTCCTCACCCGGCGAACATCCTTGGTTCATAAGTTTATTGGGAAAACTCTTGGAGAATGATAGGCCCGTACTGAGGTTGCTGCGCCATAATCCCTTTCCCGACCGGCCGCCGAAATTCGTCCGCGCGGTGCTTTACGAATACCACTTCACCGCTCCTGCGGAACGGTACAAAACCGGAGCCCTTTGGAAGCGAACTCTGGTTGGGCTTTATTTTCCAGGGGTTTCGCTGGACAATGCAGAATTTCGCAGGGCGTTAGAAGAGATCAGCGAGTAGCCTGCTATTAGCGAGAGCTCCACTTGCGGTGTTGCCCGACAGATTCGGCGATGTGTTTCGCGCTCGCGTCGATCTTCGCGAGCGGCTCTAATCGCACAAAGCCTGGAGGAAACACTTCCCCGGCTTACCGCCGATCTTTTATTCGATCGAGACCAGATTGAACTGATCTGGTCCATCCGTGTTCATCTGCATCCATCAGCGACGCATCCCTAGAATCCCAACGTATCATCCGCCGACGGGCCATACGTAGCCGGTACCGGCTTATCGTTCAATCGAAGATAAACACCGAGCTGCGCCCGATGATGCACCAAGTGATTCAAAAACATCTGCCGGTACGCCAGAAACCGGGTGCCACTAAAGATCGGCTTACCCTGGAAACTGAGCTTCCACGGCTGTGTCCACGCCTCGTCGGATAGGCCTTTCAGCGCAGCCCGCGCCTTGGCCACGTTCTCGTCAAAAACCTTCAACAATCCTGCGGATTCAAACGGTGGTCGCGTGCGCTGAGGGCCGGTGCTGAAATCCAATTCTGGCGTGGTCAGGATGGTGGCGCCAAAGCCGGCTAACTCCGCCACATGCGGAGCCAGTTTGTCCAAGGGCATCGACTTGGTGTGCGGTTTGAAACCTTGCTTGTCGAAAGGAACACGCTCGAGCGTCGTGCGGGTAGTTTTCATCTCCGCGTCGAATTCGCCCAACAAAAGATCCGTAACGGACATGTCTCTCTCCTGATGTGAACCGCGGATGAAATCGCTTGCGTTTGTCGAAACTCACGCATCTCGGATTGCTGCTCCTATAGATTCAGTGGTGGCTTTTCTGATGAAAAATGTTTTTGGGTGACTGTCGGTCGAATCCGCTCTGTTTTTCCTGAGGAACCAGCCGGAAGAGGAAGGCGCGTTACCTGCAGACCAACGGCGTGCACCGACGCGAAAGTCAACGCGGACGGGAGCATCGAGGATCGGAAAGGTCCAGCCAGAGTCTCGGCCGCACTGCGGCCGTATCCTGCAGCACTCGGCGAAAAGAAACTCGATAGTAAAGAAGATCCTGTTGCGCGTGGCACTCATCATTTGCACGCGATTCCATTCACCGGAAAGAATCAAGCACAATGTCGACCCCTTTACCGTCGGTCGCTTGCTGCACGGCGCGTATAAGATCCGCCTCTCTAAGATTCACAAAGATGTCTGCATCGGGCGTCCCTTGAGCGATGTCGGCGGCACATACACGGCGGCACATTGGCTGCTCCGCGATGCAAGATCCATTGAGGGAGTGTTGGCCGAATTGAGACTGCCCTGGCGACGCGAGCTTTAGCGATTCGCTCGGTTAGTATCCGTGATGTTTATGCAATCGCCCTCCTCCGCGACTCGGGAACAAAGGTGATCTGAATGCGGAAATGCCACATCTGGGCCTAGAGTTCTTTCCCCTGCCGTCGATAATTTTGTGAAGATCGGCAGCTCTTGCCTGCCCAAGAGCTTGGATAGGATCGAAGCGGGTGCTCCCCATAGTGCGACAGGATCACGGATCTTTGCAAGGGTCGAGCCGCTTGATTGCCTTGGCGTACCGAAAAGATGCTATTCAGACTCCAGATCGACCGAGATTCTCTGCACGCCTCCACTCAGCACTTCCATAGTCCGCTGGTAGGACTTGAAGCCATCCTTGGAAACCTTCACCCTCCTTTGGCCTAATGCGAGTGGCACCTCGGCCGGTGTGCTGCCCAGGAAAACTCCATCCACTTCGATATCTGCGCCAACTGGATTCGAAACGAAGTTTACGATAGCGGTAGCGCTAGAAACCGCTACAGGCGATGGCGAGGTTGCCTGTACTGAGGCTGCCGGTACTGAGCTTACCGCACTACTCGTGGACGGCATAGTTGATGGCGGCTGCACCCCGAATTGATTCTGCATCATCTTAGCTAGTTCCGTCGCGGCCAGGGCAAAGTTCAGTCCTGGTGTGCCAGTGGAGGCAAAGGTAAGCGTATTGATCCCAACCACCTCCCCGGAGTGGTTCAACAACGGTCCGCCGGAGTTGCCGTAGTTGATCGTCGCATCAGTCTGAATCCACAACCCAGCCCGACCCGGTATTGACGCGGCGGTGTACTCTGGAAATTCTCGCACACCGCTCACCACACCCTTCGTGACCGTGTTCGGCAACATCAGAGTTCCGGTCACATCGTGTGCTCCCGGCGTGCCAATCGCAATAACATCCGAACCAGACAAGGGGGGCGTCAAATTCAGCTTGAGAAAGGCGTTGCCTTGGACTGGGACCTTGATCAACGCCAAGTCGTGATCTTCGTCTACATAGAGGTGCGTACTCTCCAAAGATCGCCCCGATGCCATCGTTACGGTTGCCGCAGACTCACCCTGCACGACGTGAGCGTTCGTTACCACCAGACCATTGGGAGCAATAAAGAAACCGCTTCCACTCCCCTTGGAGGTCGAGACGCTCACCACAGCTGGAACCGCCTGACGTACCACCTCCTCAATGGGAATCTGCGCTGAGGAGTTCATCGTCGACGAGCTCTCCGTAGTCGGGGGCATGGGGATATCAGGGACAAATTCTTGTACTGCATCGAGCTGAAACTTAAAGTGTTCCGAGGTCATGAGATAGTAATCATAGAGATTGTTTCCATCCGGGTTACGCCAATGGATGGGGCCTGTCGTGAGTTCGATGGTTTTGGGCACATAGCCGTCCTTCGTTAGCCTCACCCGAATCGGTTCTATACCGTGGGAACTCGAGGCACCGTGCTTCTGGCCAAAGTAATATCCGGCCACTTTGATGGAGCATGGCGTGATGCACGCGACACTGCCGTTGACCTCCACCTGGGCTCCTCCTGGAACCGTTTCGAGAGCAACAGATTTATCGGCAGCATAGGCAGGGAAGCTGGTCAAGGAGACTGCAATTGATACCGCAAGGAAAACCCGTAGCTTCCGCGATTGCATGGATAACCCGCTGAATAGGAAATGACAGAAGCGCTCGGGGAGGGCTAATAATGCCAAGGTAGATCATCCTGCGTCACTCCACAAGAAGGTGGGATTACTTCGGTAATTGGCGCGGGATGAGGCAGCCTACTCGGAACTCTCTACTGCCTTCATCAAATTACGCTTTCTTTATAAGCGAGCTATGGCCAGAGGAAACGATGAATCGCTCAGAGCTGGACACCGATATGAAGTGGCCTTTGTGAGTGTGGGGTCGGATCCTGAAAATCTGGTTAGGGGCTGAAGTATGGCAAGGCTCCACAACGAGCCTGCCATCTCCCGAGGCAAAATCCTGGCAGTATTGTTACTGGCTTGCAGCAACTTACCGCAGTTACGGCGTCCGCACGCGGTGACCAGCAGAGCACGCCTTAGCGGGGATGTCCGCCTCCACCACCTCTTGTCTGTTGCCTAGCCTGCAGGTGATCTTGCTCCCGAGCGTGTCGTTCCTCCATTTGCTGCGTCTGCTGCTGATGCCTTTGCTCCATCTGCTGCCTCTCCGCTTCGCTGGCGTTTCGCTGTTCCGCCTGCTG
>JASHSL010000518.1 GCA_030040855.1 Terriglobales bacterium | reverse complement strand
CGAGCCGGAGATGTTATGCGGTATTAGCCCCGGTTTCCCGGAGTTATTCCCCACTCGAGGGTAGGTTAGTCACGTGTTACTCACCCGGTCGCCACTTTACTCAGGGATTGCTCCCCTTTCTCGTCCGACTTGCATGTGTTAGGCACGCCGCCAGCGTTGATTCTGAGCCAGGATCAAACTCTCGTTTGAAACCTGATGTCTGCCGACGGATGGTAGGCAGACTGCCATCGCCGCCGCTCGAACGGACGGGATGGCCGCTGCTTGGCTTAACACCAAGCAGCTATCTTGTGAGATTGCTCGGATTCGAACCCGAGCCATTCTTCTCACGACTGGCACGTTCAACCTAGTTTGTCAAAGACCGAATTGCATTCCCGCCTGAGCGGGCGCCCTCGGCTCACAGCGGATCTTTTTTAGAGAGGCCACGCGCCAACTGCACGCACCCAGCCCCAGATCCGCCGGTCCTCGAAACCCTTCCACCTTACCGTCTGCGCGACCAGGGTGTCAACCCGTTGTGCTCACAGGATTTCCACCTCTTTTCAACCGACACCATCCCAGCCGATTCCGGCCCGGCCACTTTGCCACCTTACGGGAAATATAAACTGCCTAGGGATCGGCCCTGAGGTAACGAGCCGCTTCTGAGCGCGCGACAAAACTCCACCTTCCGCTTGCCTGTCCATGATGAACGACAGGTTGGCCACCACAATAGGGCTCAAGCCGACACGGAAGAGTCTCATTCATGAAAGATCTTTTGGAGGTTCTTGCGAAAAGCGCTTAAACCCTTCGAGGAACGCTGTCCCCGAATCCAGCCCCGTGGCCGGGGCGAAATTTTCTAACCTTTTTTATTTGATGCCCAACAAACGTCGAACGACACGGATAAACTATCCGCCTAAGCCACGTTTACTGTCGACGTTCTATTTTTATACCACTCCTTTGCCATTCGGTGCAAGGACTTGTTTGGAAATTGTTTAGGTCTGTTGTTACCGGCCTGGTCGTTCCCGGTAGCGATCGCAGCTTCACGCTCAGAGGGAGCGGAGACAACACGGCACCCTACCGGGCCTTTCGCCCCTCCGCCCCGGTGAACCTGGACGGCGGGACCAGACTTGCTGCCGTGAACGTTGAGCGCAGGGAAGGTTTGCCGGGGGAGCTATTCTTGGTAGACTTACTTTTCGCCATGGGGAATTTCCCCATCCTTGTGACGGGAGGAGCTGGATTCATAGGCTCCAATTTCGTGTTGCGATGGCTCGCGACCGAATCCGGCCCGGTCGTCAACCTCGACAAGCTCACCTACGCCGGGAATATGGGAAATCTGGCGGCCGTGAACGCCGATCCGCGGCACAGTTTCGTACACGGTGACATCTGTGACCGCAAGCTGGTGTGCGATCTCTTGGCGCGGCATCATCCCCGCGCGGTTGTGCACTTTGCCGCGGAGAGTCACGTCGACCGCTCCATCCACGCACCGGATGACTTTGTCCGAACCAACGTGAACGGTACGTTCTCCCTCCTCGAGGAGGCGCGTACCTACTGGACCGAGATGGAGGCAAACGAGAGGAGCCAGTTTCGCTTCTTGCATGTTTCAACCGACGAGGTTTACGGATCGCTGGGAGAGAAGGATGCACCGGCGCGAGAATCGGACCCTTATGCCCCCAACAGTCCCTACGCGGCATCGAAAGCCAGTTCTGACCACCTGGTCCGCGCCTATCACCATACCTACGGCCTGCCCACGCTAACCACGAATGGCTCGAACAATTATGGTCCCTACCAATTTCCCGAGAAGCTGATTCCGCTGACCATCCTGCACGCCCTTCAGGGAAAAACCATTCCCGTCTACGGCGACGGGCAAAACGTGCGGGATTGGCTGTTTGTCGAAGACCATTGTCGCGCCATCGGCGCGGTACTGGCCCGCGGGAAACCGGGCCGAACCTATAACATCGGGGGAGGAAACCAAAAGCGCAACCTGGAAATTGTCGAAGCCATCTGCGCGATTCTCGATGAGCTGCGGCCGGACGATCCGGTGGTTCCACACTCGCGATTGATCCGCTTCGTCGAGGATCGCCCCGGGCACGATCGGCGCTACGCCATGGACACAAGCCAGATAGAGCGGGAGCTGGGCTGGCGGCCGCAGGAAAGCTTTGAAACGGGGATTCGCAAGACCATCGCCTGGTATCTCGCCAATCCGGCGTGGGTGCAGGAAGTAACCAGCGGAAGCTATCGGCAATGGATTGCTACCCAATACTCAATATGAGTTTCGATGCCAACTGCGACCAGAGCTAGCTGACGATGGCAAAGACTGCCAAAGCTTCCTTTTACAAGGGAATCATCTTAGCCGGCGGATCGGGCACGCGCCTCTATCCCGTAACCCATGCGGTGTGCAAGAGCCTGCTCCCCATCTACGACAAGCCCATGATCTATTATCCGCTGTCGACTCTGATGCTGGCCGGGATCCAAGACATTCTCATCATTTCCACCCCCGAAGACGTGCCCCGATTCCGGCAGTTTCTCGGAGATGGGTCGCGCTTCGGACTGAACTTTCATTATGTCGTCCAGCCCAAGCCGGAAGGAATCGCGCAAGCGTTCTTGTTGGGCAAAGACTTCATCCGTGACTCCTGCTGTGCCCTGGTGCTCGGAGACAATATTTTCTATGGCCATGATCTGGCGAAGTGCTTGAGCGATGCCTCAACCCGGGCGACCGGCGCGCAGATCTTCGCCTATCGCGTGCAGGATCCCGAGCGTTACGGGGTGGTTGAGTTCGACCAGGACGGCCGGGCTCTCAGCTTGGAGGAAAAACCGCGCGTCCCCAAGTCGCGCTATGCCGTGACCGGACTCTATTTCTACGACCCTCAGGTGGCCGAGATTGCACAATCCCTCAAGCCGTCCGCCCGGGGCGAGTTGGAAATTACGGATCTGAATAAGGAGTACATGAAGCGAGGACAACTGGAGGTGATGGTGATGGGGCGGGGCATGGCGTGGCTCGATACCGGAACCCACGAAGCCATGCTCGAGGCCTCCTTGTTCATCCAAACCATCGAAACTCGCCAGGGGCTCATGGTTGCATGTCCGGAAGAGATCGCCTACCGCTACGGAT
>JASHSL010000517.1 GCA_030040855.1 Terriglobales bacterium | reverse complement strand
AAGTAACATGACGAACCTCGCGATCCCGAAAACCAGAGGCGAGCAGAAATTTCAGAAATATGCCTTCATCTTGATCCGCGTGTTCGAGCATGGTACCGATCTCGTCCGCTTCGTAAATGGGACGGATGGTGTCGACGTAATCAGGCCAATCGCTCGGTTCAATCAGCTTGGTTCGTCGGTGACGTTTGAAGAGTTGGAGAACGACGACTAACTTGTCATATACCGTGCGGCTGCCCAGTCCCTGTTTGTAGCAGTCCGTCATGAAATTCAAGATGTCTTGGCGTTCCACCTGATCGACGTACTCTTTAGTATAGGATTGGCGAAGCAGAGTGTCTAAGGTGTAGCGATACGTACGATAGGTCCGCAGACTGCGATGGTGCTTTACGAGATCAAGATACGAATCGATCGCATCGGCCATGCTGATGCGACTCTCGTCGTCACGTGGCGGTTCCTCTTGGGGACGAATGAGGCCTGCTCTGATGGCCCCAAGTTCGATCGCTTTGCGGCGAGCCCCATCGACGACGTTTTCAAACCCGCCAACAGAGTGTCTGCGCCGTTTGCCGCCTTGGTACCATTCCAGGAAGTACCTGCCTTCGGGGTGATGCTCCTTACGGCGGGCAATCCAGACTTGGTCGCGAATGACCCTGCCCTTCTTTTCGACGACCGCAGCAAATCGCCACTTCCTTTCGACTCGGACGTATTTAACGATGTTGACACGCTCTCCGTACTGCTTCGCTTCAACCATCTCCATTCTCCTGGAACGGCGATGGATTTTTGCTCAGCGCGTGGATTCGGTCAAACGGGCATAGCCCCCGAGATGGGGGCCGGGGACTGGACAGTAAGACGGACAGTAAGCGCTCTAGAGGTATGAAAAGAAAGGCATTCGGTTAGAAGGCAGCGTTCTAACCAACTGAACTACGTCCCCTTCTGTGTTTTCACGAAGTCTGCTGCAAACCCGCGTGTTTATTGGCTTTCCTCGTTGTCAACCCTTTCTGCCTGCGGCAATCCCTTTCCACGCCATATAACCGAATTCCAGGGTTTATGGACACCAAAATGGACACCCAAAAAGGCTGGTTTCGGAGCCCACGTTCCCTGGACGATCTTTGTAATCCCGAACCACTTCCCGTTGCTCTGCGTTGAATTGTAGCAAACGAAGATGATGGGCGTCACGTAACCCACGGTTATACTGTTGCCAGTGCCTCTGCCGCTGATAGTAAAGGCAGTTTCCATGGGGGCTATTCTCCTTCTTTTGCAGTTGTGTCCTTGGGAGTGACGAGTGGGATCGGGGGTTGACGGCTCTACGCCGCCGATTCCGTACAGTTCAGACCAGACACCGCTCTCGATCGCCATTCCGCGATTCATCTTCCAAATCGTCGTTATCAACGCCGCCCGGAAGACGTCGAGATCGCTAGGATCGTCGTAGGGAGGGCTCAGCTTACATAACCCGTCGGGTCGGAGTTGCAGTACAGCCCGGGTGTATTTGAAGGGAGGAACGACCGGCTTGGGAAGCAATAGCTCATAGCCTGCCGTTTTGCACAGCGAATCCCGGATACAGCCGATCTACACACTTCAGGTCGATGACCCAGAGCTTGCCGTTCATCACCCCCGGTCTACCGTGCCTCCGCACAGCATGCCGCCACTGCTCCCCACCACCCTATGTTCGATCAATTGCGGTCGAAAGTCTGACTCGCGCAGGAATCCCTGGTAGGCAGATAAATAAGGTTGGAGCTCCGGATCTACGCTCGCAAGGTCCAAGGAGCCTTCATCCAGGTATTGGGTGAGCCGAATTGTCCAATAGTACGCTTCCGCTCAAGCACCGGTGGTGGAAGCATCGAGTAGTCGGCCCCGAGGCCCACTGCATGCAGCACCTGCGTGACGCTCGGCACCGGCCTGCCTTGAACCAAATAGAGGTGACCTGGGCAGGCGCACTGTTTAACGCCCTCCAAAACCGTCGCTGGATTCGCGAACCACAGCGAAACGGGGCTGAGAGATGCTACGAATCAAGTGTGATAGACCAGACTGACCTTGCACACTCGTGCCGTCGGATGGGGTCGCTACTGTCAGGCAGAGCCACCTCGGTGAGGGATTGTGAGTGCAATCGCCTTACGACAGTCTGATCCGCCAAGGAATTCCATCTCCGTAAAGGTAACCATCAAATTTTTTGATACGCGGGATTCAAAAGATTTGGTGCGAGGTAAGGTGTCGAGTGTAGATAATCTTCCTGGTTCGCACTCTGAACCGTTTGACGCGAACTCGAGGTGCGGCAACGGCGGCAACGCACCTCAGGTAAGGAAACAGGAAAGGAGATTAGCCATGACTCGAAGGTATCTCTTGATTGCGATCGTCAGTGCGACGGTTCTCGTGGGAACAGTTTGGGCGCAAAAGGCAGCGATTCCAAAGCAGGCGGATAAAGTTGTACTTGCAGAAGAGAACGTGAAGGAATTGTTGCTCTTGATGGATTCCGATAGAGACGGCAGGATTTCAAAACAAGAATGGATGAAGTTCATGGCAATGGAGTTCGACCGATTCGACAAAGAGAAGAAGGGTGAACTCAACCAAGAAGGACTACGCCAATCGACAGTGTTGGCCAAGCACGCCCGTTTCTCAGACTTGGGCAAGTAAGGTCGCCGGTAACTGCGTCAACAAGACGCAGAGTCATTGGTGAACCGGCGCAAAGGCTGACGGAGAATAAGCGATCTTCTCGGAACTCAAGACATTTTCTATCACCTAAACCGGCATAGCCGGAACCCAATAGGTATCTGCAAGCGATCCGCCCTCAGCTCTCAGCAAAACCTCAGAGGTTCTCTTGGTTCCAGACGGCAACATAATTATCCTGCCCTGAATGGGACTGACATCACTGACAGAACGATATGCGGATCAGATTGCGGGCGTTCTCTTTGCCAGCAGCAGCTCTCGTAAGGGGGCAGACCTCTCGGACCCAAGCTGCTCAGACCGTGAACCCGGAGCCGTTTCAGGATCCGTGAGGTCAGTTTCGCCATTGATGGGTGGGATTAAGACCAGATACCGCCCAGGATTGTTGATCCTCCCGCCGCCAATCGTGACCGCGTACGTGTCTCTCTTGAACCAGGTGCGATCGTAAAGCATGAACCCGATGAAGCTCTGCTTCGGATTGATGCCTGCTCCAAAATGATCACCACCGAGTGAGTTGGCGTCCCCGGTTTTGCCGTGACAACCCCCGCCCTGCTCATAGAGGCCTGTCGATGTAGTTTTGCTCGGGCCAAATTCGCAACCCAAATCGTCCGTGAACGTGAAAGCCATCTTGTCGATGGTTTGTGCGGGCCTATCGAAATACTTGACCTCGGTACTGTCATCAGTGTGATTGGAGTGGACCAACGCCAACGGGATCGCCGAATCGTCCCTCTACAATCGCACAACGGACTCCTAAAAAGCCAAGCGCAATGCTAGTTGCCCGGTGCGGTTTCCACCAAGTCCTTGTGGCAATGTAGCATCCAATACGCCGAAGGTGCTCGCGTTGCTGATATTTAATGCCGGAGGCGCGAAGTTCGTGTGATTAAGCACGTTGGTAAACGTGGCCTCGAACCGCAAACGATAGTGTTCTCTGAAGGAAACTTCCTTGGCAAGACCCGCATTTACGTTGATCTCTCCGGGACCTTCCAATATCCCCAACCCGCAAGACCCGAAGCGTCCAGCGTTGAGAGGCGGAACAGCAAAGGCACCAATAGCGTAATAAGCCTGGGGCGACCGGTTCGCAGGAATTGGATTGCCTACACAATCCGGCCTGGCCACGGCCCCTCCCAGATATCTCTCGTGGTTCAGATCAGTATTCGATTGATCGTCGGCGGGATTCATTGTAGGAGTCAGCCACTGACCAGTTTGTAGCAACGCAACCGTGCTGAAGTTCCAGTTTCCAAGAACGCTGTTCAGAACCTTGCCTCCGCCGGTCCAGCGCCGACCCCGTCCGTAAGGCAATTGATAACTGCCCCTCAGCAGAAAGCGTTGCCGGGGCGTTCCCACCACGTTTCCTCGGTCGTAACGGAGATTGAAGCGATTAGCAATTTCAACGGCATAAGGCTCTTCGCCGGCAAATGCCGTGGGCGCATCTGTGCCTTGGGCATTGCTGATATTTTTCGCCAAGGTGTAGCTGCCTAAGAAAGATAATCCGTGAGAAGCTTTGTGTTGAACTTCTGCAGTACCGGCTTCATAGCTTTCGTTTCCGATACTTTGTGCATACATCAACATGGCGAAGTTCTGGTAGGGAGAGCGTGGGTCCGCCCAGCCATTCGCAGCCACGTAAGGAGTCTTGCTGGCCCGAATTTGGTTCAGATCCACAGTGATAGGAACATGCCAGGTAGCTTGGCCGACATAGCTGAGGCGGACCGCCGTATCCGCGGTTACCTGCCGCTCTAAGGTCAAGTTCCATTGCGCTGAGGTTGGATCCTTGAAATGCGGATCGTTTCCCTCTTCAAAGGAACCTCCGCCTAACGAAACCAGGCCTGGAACGGAGGTTTGCGGAAACAGAAACGCTGGAACTCCATTCTTAACAGAATTGGGGAAGGAAAGCAGATCCGAGAGACCGACGCCAGCGTTGTTGAAAGACATCGGACCAAGAGTTGTCGCCGTGAAGAGGCCGAAACCCGCGCGAAGCACGGTTTTGTCATCGCCAAAGGGCCGATATGCGGCACTTACCCGCGGGTCGAAATCATGCATGGGCGTATGCCTGAGACCCTGTGGAAGGCCGGCTTTGCTGGCCGACACCACATTCGTACACGCCAGTGCGGTATTTCGCTTCGGAAGAGAGCAGCCGTTGAACGATTCAAGAACTCCGGTGTAAACGGTGGTGAGGAGCGGACTATTTGCTACCGTGGTGAAGAATTTGTCCGGCACGACGATGCTGTTGATTTGCGGGTCAAAGCTGGCCAAATCGCCTGAAGTCTCAATAAATGCCGGAAGGAGTTCCCATCGCAATCCGAAATTGAGCGTCAGGCGATGATTGACCTGCCATTCGTCCTGGCCGTAGACACCCCAGTGCCAGGAGTACGCGTTGATTTGCGGGCTGGTGATTGCGAAGAAAGACTGGGGCAGACCGAGAAGAAAGTCGCCAAAGGAGTAATTTGTGATCGAGCCGTTGAACGCGAAGTCACCATAGTCGTCGGACGGGGCGTAGAACATCAGAGCGCTGTAGAATTCCCGCCGCACGTCCAATCCAAATCGAAGCGAATGCTTATGTAGGATGCGAGTGAGGTTGTCGGTAAATTGGATGTTGGATGAAATTGTAGTTCCCACCCGACCCTGTCCGATGCTGGTCATTGTGCCGTCGCTGAACGAGAATGTCGGAAAAGCCTCACCCGTTGGATGCGCGCTGAGATTGATCCCGTTATTCAGGATCAGACCAAGTTGGTTAATGGCGCTGGCTCCTTGAATCGGGAAACTTTCGTTCTCGGTAAAATGCGTCAGTCCAAAACGGAATTCATTAAGCAGGGTTGGACTGAAGACATAGTTGTAGGAGACTGTCAGGCTGCGGTTTTGCTCATGCGCTTCGTCATTGGGCAGAAACGCGTTTGCGGGTGAAATGACGGTATCGTTATCGGACTGGCTGATAAGGACGTCTTTCCAGCTATAGCGCATGTAAACCTGCTGCTTCGAGGTGAGAGATTGATCGATCCGAACATCCCAGCCGTTTGAACTTGATGGAATAGGTGTGAGCGTTTGATAGTTGAATGCCGGGTTGACGATTCCTAAATTTGCATTCGGCAATGGGTAATAGTCGTTCAGCAATGTTTTCGCGACCGGATTAATGCAATCCATTGAATTACTGCACGGGTTTCCCGGGCCGCCCGGGATCGTGTTGTTCGGGTATGGTTTACCTGTGAAGGGATCCGTGAGAACGCCTGGCGACCCCGGGATGTCAACGAGATCGGTTAAATTGCCCTGTCTTTCCGCCTGTGTCGGAACCAGAAGCAGCATGGGAGCGGAAGTAGTCTTCCGGTTCCCTTCGTAGTCTGCAAAGAAGAAGGTTTTCCTGGTCTTGCCGTTCCACAGGCCCGGAATAACGACCGGTCCGCCCAGGCTCCCTCCGAATGTGTTGAAGTTCTTGGGTGCCTTGGCGGTAAAGCCGTAAATTGTGGAGTCCAGAACGTCATTCTGGAAGTACTCGAACGCACTGCCGTGCCACGACTCTGTGCCGCTCTTGGTGGTGAATGTCACGTCACTGATCTGCGCGAATTCAGCATTATTGTTGAAGGCGGTCACTTTGGTTTCCGAAATTCCCTCCGAAGACGGGTAGGCATCGTGAAGCGCGCCGTTTGCCCGGACGTTGGCGGTGGAGATGCCGTCCACGGAAAAACCAGTCTGGGCTGCCGTGGCGCCGCCCACCGCGATATTGCCTTGGCTGTCACTAACCACACTCGGAGAGAGAGCCAGGCTCGCCAGCGGACTACTGGAAACGGCTCTGGAATTCATCGGTAATTGCGTAAAATCTTCATTTAAGACGGTGTCGCCGATCGTTGCGTTCTCAGTATTCACTTGCGCTGCGCCCGAATTGACTTCGACCGCGGTTGTCGTGACCGCAACCGACAACGTGAAGGGCATGCGCAATTCCTGGCGCGCATCCAGCGCAACCGACAGCGCTACTGCATCCCTGAATCCGTCGTGATGGGCCGTGCACTTGTAGTGCCCGGCTTTTAGGTTTTCCAAAATGAATTCGCCAGAGTCCGTGGAGGTGGTCTTACGTTCTACGTCGCCATCGAGTGATTGCGCGCTAATCAAGGCTCCGGTAATCACCGCACCCGTTACGTCGGTGACTGTGTCCCGAATACTGCCGAACGTTGACTGTGCCCTCGCGCTGCAAATAGCAGCGAAATGCGCAAGCAGAACGATTGCCACCTTCATCGTTCCCTTGCCGGCGGACGCACCGCTCCCCCTTGGCATTCGGATCTGTGTCTTAGTGTGCATGGGTATTCCATCCAAGTGCTGGGCCATCCATGTAATGAAGGAAGCACAGCGGGATGCGATTTCCGATTGGAACATCGATAGTCTGAGCACGTGGCATCTCCTCCGATCGGATCAGGTTCCGTGTGTTGCTTTCGGTCACCGCTGACTGCGCACCGTTGAAAGCACATATAGACATCCGCTGAGCGTTTGAGTCCAACACATAATTTTTCTTGCAAGCATCAGGGAATCATTGAGAAGAAAAATTTATGCGAGGCATAAGCCTCAGCTATGGACTTCGACGCTGGCCCCCAAAGCTAGTTCGTGTCACATTGTCTGAACTGTTCGCGGGAGCATAGCGTGCTTCGCATAAAGAAGGGGCGGCCTTATCGAGCGCTGGGGCTCACAAGTGCCCGCTGGCAGATCCTTGGCGCCACTCGGATCGCTGCGGATGGTGACTCGGGCCGCTCCACCAGCAGAAAACGCGAGATGAACCGGTCGGCCAAAGGTGGGGCAAGGTCGAGTGGCGTCCAATCCCGCGCCAATCTACCGCCAGCTTGCCGAGGCTCTGGAGCAGCTTCGAATTTCGGCGGATGATTAGCGATGGCGAGCAACGCGAAACGTCAGCCTTCCCGCTGGCAGAGTGGTGTCGATTCTTCCGGGATGCCAGAAACCTTAGCCCCTCGATAGTTGCTCAGGATCGATTGCACTGCTTTCGGCAGGCGCTTGGCATCCACCGACCCTTCCGCCAGTAGGTAGGGGAGCTTCCACGGACGCGGCTTTGAATGGTCGCCCACGTAGGCGAAGCAGGTTGAAGGTGGTATTTGGGATGCAGCAAGCATTCGGAGGCGACTCCCGTGCCCGCTTCTGGTGCGATTTCGATAGGCTCCTCCGGCAGGATTCGAAGCCCGGCTGCTTCATTGGACTCCCGTTCTCGCCAGATGGCCTGCACGCTCAACCCCCCCAAATCGAGCGGTGGCTCGGCGTGCGACAGGGAGACAAACACCCTGTCACGCAGACCGCCATGGGCTACGTTTGCCGCATAGAGCATCACGCCATCGCTAACCGCCACGGTTGTGATCTTTTGCTTGTCCGCGTACCCCTTCGCCTGCGCGAGTGCGCTTTCGACCGCACAGCGATTCCAAGCCAGCGATCCGGGTCGCTTCACCTCCACCACCAGCCGCTTGATGCTGTGATCGGTCAGGACGATGTCTGTGTGCTCGACCTGATTGTTGAAATCAGAAAGAGACCAATCCAACACCGCCGTGAACAAGTCCTCAAGGATGTTCTCGGCGACCTTCTCGCACGCCTCCCCGAGCCTGCGTTGCTGTTCGAGGCGTTCTTCTCTTTTGGTCAGGAAACCAGCCCATGCGGCTTGAATCCGTTCTGTGCAATGTTGATGTGACGCTAGGTTCGCTAGATGCTGAAGTTCGTGGTCATTCGTGGTCAACGGTTGCCACGGTGGTCTCCACAAATGGGGCGGACGGAATAGCATGCAGAAAACCGCCGCGTCGGAAAAGACGAAAGATCGAACCGCACTATCGAAGGTCATGCATTGGGCGCGGCGTGGTCGTGGCGCACCGGTAGATCCGGTAGGTACCGGTAATTTGCAGGTTGACTGGAAAATTGCACTTAACTGCAGTGGATTCAGTGGGATAGCGAAGCGAACCGGTAAACCGGTAGGCGGTTTTTGGGGTTTAGGCCCCCTACCTAATATTTTTGTGCTCCCACTACCTTCGAATGTTGCGCGGACCCGCATGTTTATTGGGGATTTCGATACATGGCATAAAAAATATTTCTGGTCTTGCAACTGGAATCCCATGCTATGCTGCTCGGAACTGTTGCCGACCTACACTGCATCATGAGTATGGTTCTCACCATCGTTCTTATCTGGCTTGGAGTCGCCACGCTCGGAGCAATCGCATTCAGCCGCCTAAAAGCTGCTCAGAAACACTACGGTAAGTGGACGCGAGATAGGCTCTCTGAACTGCCAACGCAGACGGCAGAAACTCTCGGATTGCTTGATTAGGTATATAGTCCCCGCCACATTCCTACCCGTGGCCGCTCTTATCGGCTTTCAAAAAAGGACAACTGTTTGCGATAGATTCTCGCCAGATGCTGTAACTCCACGAAATCGACGCGGGGCTCACCAGATTCAGCCTTGAAGATGAAGGATTGCGGTCGGGACGTGAGCTTAGCAACTTCGACTTGGGGCGGCCACGCAGGAGCGGCGCGTCATCCCGGGCTGTTGTCGGAATGGGCTTCACTGGGAGGGCAGTCTGTACTTTACAAGTATGGACCCAATTATTTCGCACAGCTGCGCAAGCGGCGTAAGAATTATCCCAAGCGCGGCGAATCCCCGGCCGCGCTGGTTAAAGGGTCGGCAGGGTAACAGATCGCAAAACGGGTCCAGCTGCTGTGCTCGACTGGGAGTTCGCAATTGCGGGCGCCAAGGCCAAGGCCCAGTTACAGCGAGGCCGAATATACCCGCTGCCTGGAGGCTGCAGGGTTCCCCGAGGTCCGCCGGATCAACCTACTTGGGCCTAGTGACCTTATTGTGGGTCGAGCGAAAGAGGCGATTCATAGCTCACAGTAGTCCGGTATTCGCTCACAAGTAAAAACTGTGAACGATGGACCTTGCCTCTCACAAAGTGGCCTGCTTATAGCAGGTTTCGCCTGCATGATCCCCCCGAAGTCAGCCCGCCTCGGCCTCGTGATCTGGGTCACTGATCTGTGTTTGCGGCAATGATCCACTTGGAACGAAAGGACCCCAATGCCGGCCGAGTTGATCGACACCAAAACTCTTCCCGAAAATGCCTACAAGCCGCTGCATGACGGCGAATTGTATCTGCCCATCGTTCCGGCTTCCGCCAAACGACTAGAACTCACTTCGCGCTCAATCTTCTGGGGCGTGCTGTTTTGCGTGATCTTCACGGTAGCGTCGGCCTATTCCACTCTCAAGGTCGGCCAGGGAATGGAGGCGGCGATTCCCATCTCAATTCTCGCCATCGGCCTAGCCCGCTTGTACCGGCGGCGTTCCACTCTGCTGGAGAACGTGATCATCACCGGCATGGGCGGCGCCTCCGCCGCCGTAGTAGCGGGCGTTGTTTTTACCGTGCCAGCGCTTTACGCTCTCCACCTCGACCCGCATCCCGTGCAGACTATCTTCATCTGCCTGGCCGGCGGGTGCCTCGGCATCCTCTTCCTGATTCCGCTGCGGCGCTACTTTGTGCGGGAAATGCACGGCAAGTTCCCGTTCCCGGAGGCCACGACCATCACCGAAGTCCTCGTGACAGGTGAGAAAGGCGGTTCGCAAGCGAAACTTCTCCTTCAGTCCACTGTCATCGCTGCGATTTACGACTTCTTCGTCACCACTTTTCACGTGTGGAAGGAATATCTGAACTTCCAGTTTCTGCCTGTAATGCGGTCACTCGCCGATCGCTGCCGTATGGTTTTCAATTTCGATGCGGTCGGCTTCATTCTCGGTCTTGGATACGTGATGGGCTTGCGCGTCGCCCTCATCTTTTGTGCCGGCGGCGTACTGGTGAACTTTGTGCTGGTACCGACGATCTGGTTTATCGGCAGCCGCATGGGCAACGTCACCGTGTATCCCGCCACCCTCCCCATTTCCCACATGGCGGCAGCGGATATTTATCGCAACTACGTGCGCTTCATTGGCGTGGGCGCCATCGCGAGCGCGGGACTGGTTGGGATCCTCAAGTCCCTGCGCGTGGTTGCGGGATCGTTTGGCATCGCGCTGCACGCCTTCCGCCACGGTGAAGCGCCGCACATGGAACGCACGGACCGGGACATTTCCATCATCGCCATCCTGCTCGGAGTTGTGCTGAGCGCGATCGCAGTGGCCGCCTTCTTTGGACAGCTTGATGTTTCATGGACGGTGGTTGGCCTAGGCTTGGCGCTGACACTGCTGTTCTCATTCTTCTTCACCACGGTAGCGGCCAATGCCATTGCCACGACAGCGAACAACCCAGCCAGCGGCATGACTTTGTTGACTGTGATCGTCTCTGCCCTTGTGCTGCTGAAGTTCGGGCTCTCCGGGGCTACCGGCATGTTTTTTGTGATGGCCCTAGCTGGCATGGTTTGCGTTGCCCTGTGCGTGTCCGGTCAATTCATCACCGACCTGAAGGCCGGGTATTGGATCGGTTCCACGCCCGCAGCGCAGCAGAAGGTGAAGTTCATTGCGGTCGTCGCGTCGGCTATCACCGCGGGATTCACTATTATTGTGCTGGCCAAGGCATTCCAGTTCGGGGAGGCAGTGCCCGGCGACCCGCGGCAGGTGCTGGTCGCGCCTCAGGCCTCCGCGTTGAAAGCTGTGGTCTCGGGATTCATGAGTGGCCAGCCGGCCCCCTACATATTGTTCGGGCTCGGGGCAATGGTCACCGTCGTACTGGAGATGCTCGGGCTTTCATCGATGGTCTTCGCACTTGGGATCTATTTGCCGCTGCAGTTGACCACGCCCATCCTGGCCGGCGGATTCCTCTCGCACCTTGTCAACAAGCGTGCCGAAAAGACCGGCGGCGAGAAGGGTAAGACAATCCGCGAGCGGGGTATCATCATTGCCGGCGGCCTGATGGCTGGCGGTGCACTCGGCGGCGTGATTGGGGCAGCCCTGCGGGTGCTGCCGCACTTCAAAGAAGAGTGGATTCAGACGCCGTTTTACGACAACATCCCGCTGTCGCAGTCCATTTCCGCATTGTTTTTTGTTGGCTTGTGCCTGTACGTCTGGTTCACTTCGCTGAAAAAAGAAAAAAAGGAGGCGTGATGGACAAGGCAGGAAAGTTCACCGCAGATGCAATCCTAGCGATCGATACCTTGTGGGGCGGCGATGTGATGTGCCCCTCGGGAATGGGGCGGTTCATCGCTGACTCCTGGTTTTCAGACGAGCCGCTGCCTCCTGCGTACACGCTGCCGGCCGCAGCGCGGATCAGGGAATCGGGCGGGGTCGCGAGCAAGGGTGTTGATCGCGCTGCGCTGGATGATTACCTGGCAAGAGTGAATTTTCCAGCCGCCATTGATGGCGTTCGCCGGGAAGGCTCAAAAATCGCCGGGCTGCGCGCTCAGTATCTGTCAGGCTTGGCGCTTTGCCTGGAAACCATGTGGGATCTGGCCATGGAGATTCTCGGCAAAGGCGATCCTATCCCGTATGAACGAGGCGTGAAAGCTTCCACTGGCCATGCGCCGCAGCCGTCCCAGCCCGAAGCGAAACGGAAGCGGGTGGAAGAACTGTTAGGCCAGGCGGGCTACGCGCCGTCAGGCTTGGGTGGGATTCTCGGCGCGGTGGATGCTTGGCGGCGCGATCGGCTGGTCCCCATGGCTTCTGTGCGGGCTCTGAGCACGGCAGTGATTGCACATTTCGATCGGCTCAGTGAAGTGAACCTATTGCCTCATCTTCCGCGTGAACTGGCCCGTGTTCCGCGCGCCAATATCGACTTTCTTCCGATCAAAGAAGCCTGGTTCTCCGGTTCCATGAACTACATTGGCCGCGCCCGCACGCCGGACGGAAAGCCGGAATATGAGGCAACATACGAGATCAATGCCGCGCTGCAGATTTCTGTTCCCGAGTTCGAGCAACTGATCAGTCACGAAGTTGTGCCCGGACACGTGACCACGTTCGCTTACCTCCAGAATCTCTACATTCGGGGCATGGTCGGCTTCGAGGCCACTGTGCTGACCATGAACACACGTGCCGCTGCTCTTTTTGAAGGAATCGCGAACAACGCAATCCTGATCGCCCATGGGGTCACCGAGGTGGACCAACTTCCAGATGAAGACTTGCAGATTGGTGTGCTGCTCGCGCTCTTGCAGGATGACGCCAAGAACGAAGCTTCCTATCTGACATGGAGCGAGAAGATGCCGAAAGAAGAAGTAGCCGCCATTCTTCGACGGGATTACCTGGTCACCGAAGAGCGTGCCGACAAGCTTTCGGGCGCCTGGGGACGGCATCCCCTGCTCGGCCGGATGTACCTGCCTGCGTACCGTTCCGGAACAGAAAAAGTCGCGGAACTGCGCCGCAAATATCGTCCCGGTGAAATTCTTCCAGTCCTTTATGGCTGTGCTGGATTGGTCGACTGCGAGACGGTGGAAACGGCATGCACACAGCCGGCTTATACCGGTCAGCAGGGATGAAGGACGGTTTGCGAAGTGAGACAAATTAACATGAACGAGGACTGTTATGACCGTCGCATTAGATCATGAGACGACTGCGACCAAGCATCGAGAGGGTGCGATTGTGCTCGACGGACATTCTTTGACCATTGAAGACGTCGCGGCCATCGCTCGTGACCGCCAGCCGGTGGACTTACACCGGGATGCGGCCCACCGCATCAACAAGTGCCGTGCTCTCCTCGAGCGCAAGATTTGCGCTCGCGAGATCATGTATGGCGTGAACACTGGAATCGGTGAGTTGTCGGAAGTCGTACTTACTACCGAGCAGGTCGAGAAGTACCAAAAATATCTGCTCTACTCCCATGCCGCGGGTTGCGGCGAACCCGCAACTGAAGAGAATGTACGAGCCGCGATGCTCTCCCGGCTGAACACACATTGCTG
>JASHSL010000516.1 GCA_030040855.1 Terriglobales bacterium | reverse complement strand
AGGGGGTCCGATCAAATCAACCGAGGACTCGCATCGGGATTGGTAGAGCGAACGGGGGCACATCACCCGTATAATGATTCGCTATAATCTACGCTCTTCAGGGTTTGTAGTGGGTCAGGGAGCAAGTTTCAGGTCCCCGCAGTGAAAGTAGATCGCATTAATGAAGTTCTGTTTGTTTCGGAATCCTCGAGCCGTGTATTTTACCCATTGAATCTTGGCGTTGAGGGATTCGCTAGTAGCGTTGGTAATGTGATGGCGTAAGTAGCTGATAATGTTCTCGAACCGGCGCTTTAGCATGCCGGCAACCTGCTTCAGCGGTTCTAAGCGACTGCGCACCGCCCAGTTGTACCACCAATGAAAATGCTTGCGTGCGGGCTTCTCGTAGATGTAGTCGAAGAGGGCCATGCCGGTTTCTTTGAGCGCCCAGGCACGGGCCGTCTTCAATTGGCTTTGCCGGAGTTGTGCAAACTCTCGCTTGTGTTCTCGGTCCATGGTGACAGGATTGCGCAGCCAGTCGTATTTGGTACCGGTCAGACGTTCATCGCCCTCCGCTTTCAGCGCCTTGTGTTCCTTGCGACGTACGCGATCGACCGCCTCCCCCAGATGCTTGGCAATATGAAATTTATCGAACACAATCTTCTGATTCGCTTCGGCTAAATGCTCACCCACGGAATCCACATAGGGGTCCCACATATCGATCGCTACGGCTTCAATGCCGGCCTTTTGTTTTTCGCTCAGGGTTGACCGGAAGCCATCCAAACTGTTTTGCTCGCGGCCCTCGGCGACATACAGCACCCGACTGCGATGCAAATCATTCACCAGCGTGAGATAGCTATGTCCTTTGCGAAACGCTTTCTCATCCACTCCCAGATGCAGGATCGGCTCGGCCTGGCGGCGTTGCAGCCCGGGCTGCGCGGCGCGCTCCATGATGCCATGGATCTCGTCCCAGCTCAGGGCCAACTGTTGGGCCACTGCTTTCTGGCTGGCCGTCTTTAGCCAGGCAATGGCCAGAGCTTCAAACCAGGGCAGCGCTACCACCTTTACACCGTGCTCTTTGCAGGCGGTGCGCGGCGGGCTGGGGTGCAGAATAGTTTGATACTGGCAGGTGTCCAGATGCCGCCAGCGCCGTTCCGGCTGATGATCATACGTGTTCCAGATAGACGTGAACCTCGCCCGCTTCCAGTTTCAGTTCCACCTGCTCTACCTGCCACGGGCTCTCGATGCCAAGGATGCGACGATACAGTTCTCGATCTTGCATGCAACGATTTTCGCATGGCGGGGGGCATCTCGAACCTCGTCAGCCAGCCAGGCAGCAGGTGGTGAAGGCCTTTCCCAACCCTACATTCCTTCCATAGGGGAGGGGGTTCAGATCGGCCCGCAGCGGTCCAGGACGCGCCGCATTTTCGGCGCGGCGCCAGCGCATCCTTGACGGCGAGGGACGATCTGAAAGAATCGCCAAGGGAAGGAAAGGCTGACCCACTAAAATATCTGAATACCCTAGAAGAACGGGGTTGGAAGACAGTAAGACACCTGCTAAACACGAGTAGTTACCGAAACGCCACCTCCCGGTTTCAGCTTTGTTCGCTCCGAGCTGGCATTCTGCACATCCCACGCGGTCGAATGGAATGCCATAGTATAGCTGACACAGCCCCCAGCAATTCGGGTGGGCAGGCGATGGCGACCCCAACCCTTGCCGCTCGCGGGCGCGCAATTGGCGATCCAGATGCGAAATGTCAAGCTTGTCGTCGCGTATGATGGCTCGGAGTTCTCCGGCTGGCAGGTGCAACCGCAGGCGGCCACGATTCAAGGCACGCTCGCATCAGCTCTTGAACGTCTCACGGGAGAAAAGGTTTTGCCCCAGGGCTCCGGACGGACCGACGCCGGCGTGCACGCGCTCGCGCAAGTGGCCAGCTTCCGCACCGCATCGCCGATTCCTCTCGATCACCTTGTCCCGGCGCTAAACCACATCCTGCCTCCGTCCATTCGCGTGCTCGAAGCCGAAGAGGTTCCGCTCGAATTTCATGCCCGCAAATCAGCACGGGCGAAGACCTACCGCTACCGCATGTACCGCGCTTCCCTCTGCCCACCTTTTTTGGCCCGCTACGTTTGGCACTACCCCTTTCCCTTGAACGAACCGGCCCTCGAGCAGGCGGCCCAAGAGGTGGTGGGAGAGCATGATTTCGCATCGTTCGCCGCCGTCGATCCCGAGCTGCACAGCGAGGAAGGCAACAGGTCGAGCCTACGCCGGATTTTCCACTCGAGCTGGACAAGGACGGCAGATGAGCTGGTTTATACCGTGCAGGCCAACGGGTTCTTGCACCATATGGTGCGCAACCTGGTCGGTACCCTCGTGTTGGTGGGCAAGGGCACGCTTCAGCCCGAGGATGTGATCCCGATTCTCGAGAAGCGAAACCGTTCGGCGGCGGGAGCCACGGCGCCCGCCAAAGGATTGTACCTGGTGCGCGTGGAGTATTAACCTATGCACAGCCAGATGCTGGCGGCCACACGGACGGCGCGATGACGACACGGATCGAAACCACAGCCCGCAAGATCGCTTCCCTGAATCCTGCCACTGGCGAGCTGGTCGCCGAATTTGAGCCGGCCACCGCGCAGCAAGTCGAGGCGGCGGTAGCTGGTGCGCGCAGCGCCCAACCCGGTTGGAACGAAATCGGACTCGAACGCCGTGCTCGGATTCTCGGTAACTTTCAGAGACTCCTGGAGGACAGAAAATCCGCGCTGGCCCAGGTCATTACCCGGGAAACCGGCAAGCCCGTGGTGGAGGGGCTCGTCAGCGAGATTCTGGTTGTGCTCGACACGGCGCGCTTCTGCCGAAACCAGGCCGTTCCTTTGCTCGTCGAGGAGGCGGTTCCGCATGGCAATTGGGCCCTCAAAACCAAGTCGGGCCGCATTCGGAGAGAGCCCTATGGAGTAATCGGGATCATTGCGCCATGGAATTACCCCTTTGCGATCCCGGCAACCGAATCCCTGGCCGCGCTCGTGGCCGGCAACGCCGTGGTGCTCAAGCCTTCCGAACGAACTTCATGTACCGCCCTTGCGCTCCGCGACCTTTTCTCCGAGGCGGGTGTTCCGGGCGACGTGTTCCAGGTCGTGGTGGGAGATGGCATCACCGGATCGGCCCTCATCCATTCTTCGATCGACAAGCTGGTGTTCACCGGCAGTCTCCGAACCGGCAGGCAGATCGCGCAAGCGGCGGCGTCCCGTCTGCTTCCGGTGGTATTAGAGCTCGGCGGGAAGGACCCCATGTTGGTGCTGGAGGACGCGGACCTAGAGGTTGCCTCGAGTGGTGCGGTGTGGGGCGCGTTTACGAATGCTGGCCAGGCTTGTCTTTCCGTCGAGCGCTGTTATGTCGATCGCAGCCTGTACGAACCGTTCTTGGCGGCTTGCGTGCGCAAAACGCGGCGCTTGCGCATCGGCAACGGGCAAGCCGCTCCGATCGACGTCGGTCCCATGATTGGAGAACATGAAGTCCAGAGTGTGGAGTCGCAGGTCGCAGATGCAGTTTCTCGAGGAGCACGAGTGCTGGCTGGCGGCGCGCGCCTGCCGGAATTGGGATCGAACTTCTACGCCCCCACCGTGCTGGCCGACGTTACCCACGATATGCGGGTGATGCGGGAGGAGACGTTCGGGCCGGTGCTGCCCGTGATGGCGTTTGCCAGCGAAAGCGAGGCTATTCGCCTGGCCAATGATTGCGAATACGGACTCGGAGCCAGCATCTGGACACGGGATCGTCGCCGGGGGGAACGGCTGGCCGGGCACATCCACGCCGGGACGGTCATGGTGAACGATGCCGTATCCTGTTTCGGTATCGCCGAAGCCCCGCATGGAGGGTTCAAAATGAGTGGGCTGGGGCGGACGCACGGGAAATGGGGACTCGAAGAAATGGTTCGGGTTAAATATGTGGATTCGGATCGTATGCCGGGCAGAAAAAAGCTTTGGTGGTACGGATACGGCGAAGCATTCCAGACGGAGGGTTTGATCGACCTGATGTTTGCGCGCAGGGTGGGACACCGTTTGAGAGGAGCGTGGAAGTTCCTAACTGCCCTGAAATCAACCGAGAGGCTCTAACATGTCGACCGTCGATCCCGAGCGTGAATTGCTGCGCCATACTCTGGCCACACTCGCCTATCGGGGCGCCAAGGCAGTCCGCAACGCCCCCGAGCAGTTTGCCGGTTTCCAGGGTGCCGAAAAGGCTCCCGTCGAAATCCTGGCGCATATTGGGGACTTGCTCGACTGGGGGTTGTCGATGGCTGACGGAACGGGGCAATGGCGGAACTCGACGCCCCTTCCCTGGAAGCAGGAGGTCGAGCGTTTTTTCACCGCCTTAGAGAACTTTGACCGCTACCTGGCTTCGACGAAGCCACTCAAAGCACCCGTCGCAAAGCTGTTTCAAGGTCCCATCGCCGATGCTCTGACCCACGTCGGTCAGATTGCCATGTTGCGCCGGCTGGCGGGCGTGCCGATCACAGGTGAAAACTATTTCGTGGCCACGATCTCCGCCGGCCGGGTCGGCGCGGATCAGGCCCCTCCGCAGCGGGAGTTCTGAGCCGCGCGCTTTCCTAGCGAGCGGCGGACCGCTTGGGTAGAATAAAATATTCTGCTCGAGCGATTTTGCTGCTCCGACGAGGTAAGCGCTTGGCGACGGCAACCGAAACCCCACCCCAGTTACCCCATCACAAGGTGAAGCTCAAGAAACTGGGACAGCGCTCCTGCAACGAGAAGGACGCCAAAGGCAAGTTTTGTGGCGGACATCTGAAGCGCTGGTTTTACGAGAGTGACGTGCGGGAGCAGGAGTGTGGCGACATGGTGAAGGCTTGGGGGGCCGGGGTCGAAGTCTATCGTTGTGAGCATTGCAAGACGCTCTACCTACCGAATGCCGCGGAGTCCCGAGGTTTGAATGTAGCCGGATCGGGACAGACCTCGGTGTTCGGACTGACCGTACCGGGGAAGGGGAAGTAGCCGCCGGGCTAGGCTCGGCTTGGAGGGGAGGAGCGCCCTGTTGGCGCAAGTGAAATCTTCCGAGCTCATCTACGATTGGAATCGAATCCATCCCGCGTCCTTGCGTCCCTCGGGCCATGTACTGTTGAACGACGAGACTTTGCGCGACGGCTTGCAGTCTCCTTCCGTGCGCGACCCGTCGATCGAAGAGAAAATTGCCATTCTTCATCTGATGGAGGCTCTGGGCATCGACTCGCTCGACCTGGGGCTGCCCGGGGCCGGACCGCGGGCTTGCCAACACACCGAAGCGCTGGCGCGGGAGATGGTTCAGCACAAGATGAAGATCCGCGCCAATTGTGCCGCGCGTACCCATCAGAACGACATCCGACCGATCGCGGAGATTGTCGAGCGCACGGGACTGAAGATCGAAGCCGCCACCTTTCTTGGATCGAGTCCGATCCGCCGCTATACCGAAGGCTGGAGCGACGACTTCCTGCTCAAGACCACGGAAGCGGCTGTAAAGTATGCCGTCTCTCTCGGTCTTGACGTCATGTACGTGACCGAGGACACGACCCGTTGCGATCCGGAGATGATCCGCCGGCTGTACACCGCGGCGATTGGCTGCGGGGCGCGCGCAATCGTGGTCTGCGACACGGCGGGGCATGCCACTCCCATGGGAACCTTTGCCCTGGTGCGGTTCGTGGTCGAAGAGGTAGTCAAGCCGTGCGGGGAGAAGGTACGGGTGGACTGGCACGGTCATTGCGACCGCGGATTAGGAATCGCCAACTCTATAGCTGCCCTGGTGGCCGGCGCCGATTGCGTGCATGCGACGGCGCTCGGCATTGGAGAACGGGTAGGCAACACGCAGATGGATCAGATGCTGGTCAACCTCCGGCTGATGGGGGTTGCGCCGTGGGCAGATCGCGACCTGACCAAGTTGAAGGAGTATTGTCAGGCAGTCTCCAAGGCCACAGGAGTGTCGGTTCCCGCAAACTATCCGGTGGTCGGTGAAGATGCCTTCCGCACCGCCACGGGCGTGCATGCCGCCGCCCTCATCAAGGCGTACAAGAAGAACGATGTCGAACTGGCCAACCTGGTCTATTCCGGCGTTCCTTCCCACCTCTTTGGCCTGGAGCAGATCATCGACGTCGGCCCGATGAGCGGAAAATCGAACATCCTGTTCTGGTTGGAGCGGCGTGGGATCCAAGGTTCCGAAGAAGTGGTGGAGAGGATCTACCGCTGCGCCAAAGCCTCCGACCATACTTTGAGTGAGGCGGAAATTCTCGCCTGCCTGGAGGAGGCAGAGGAGAGGTAAGGATGCCAGGTAGCATGCCAGCTCCGGATGAGCGGCTGCGCGCGGAATTCAACCGCTGGGCCGAGGAAGGGAAGGGCGAGGAGATGGAGCGCCATCACCTCGCAATTACCGAGAAAACCGTCCGCCAGATGGCCTTGCGCCCCGGCGAGCGGATACTCGATCTGGGGTGCGGCGCGGGGTGGGCAACCCGGCTGATGGCGGGTCTGGTCGGCGAAGGGCCGGAGGGATTCGGGCAAGTGGTGGGCCTCGACGTCTCCGACGAGATGATTCGGCGGGCGCGCCAGGCCTCCAGGGATTTTGACAACATTCTGTTCATCTGGGGATCGGCGCACGCGATCCCCTGGGAGGAGAATTTCTTCGACAAAGTGCTTTCCGTCGAATCGTTCTACTACTACCCGGACCAGGAGCGCGTGCTCGCCGAGCTGTTTCGCGTGATGGCTCCACGCGGGCGGCTGTTCATCTTGATCAATCTGTACAAAGACAATCCCTACTCGCTCGTTTGGGTCGATAAGCTCAAGGTGCCGGTGCACACCCGATCCCAGGCCGAATATGTCGCCCTGCTGAGGCGGCATGCGTTTGAAAACGTGGAGGCGCAACAGATTCCCGACGATTCGCCCACCCCGGACGACTACCTAACCCACTCCTTTGACAGCCTGGAGGACCTGCGGGCGTTCAAACGCATCGGGGCCCTGCTGCTCACAGCCTCGAAACCGGATGTGCGAAATCCAGCGCCGGCGTACACGATCTATTGAGACCCGCCCGGCCGAGACGGCTTATTTGGCGAGCCGGTTGTACTTTTTCAGAATTTCCTCGAGACGGTCGTGAGGCAAGGCCACTACGGTGTGATTGTCAACCCCGGTCATGGTCTCCGCCGCGACCATGGCATTCACTACGGCCTCTTCGGTGGCCTGGACAGTGGCCAGGAAAATCGGATCGAGGTCGTCGTTGCTCAGCATGGTGATCGCGTGCGTACCCCGGGCCCCCGACGCACC
>JASHSL010000515.1 GCA_030040855.1 Terriglobales bacterium | reverse complement strand
AGAATTCCTTGAAGCACAACGCGCTGATTGCCGAAGCGGTGGTGCTTGGGGACAGGCGCAAGTTCCCGGCGGTGCTGATTGCGCCCAGTTTCCCCCTGTTAGAAGCTTGGGCACGGGCCAACCATCTGGACTTTTCCTCGCGCGAGGAGCTCATTCGAGAGATCAAGGTGCGCGAGCTGTATGAGGGATTCGTGGCGGAGCTGAATCGGGATCTGGCGCGTTTTGAGCAGTTGAAGAAAGTGGTGCTGATCGCCGAGGAGTTTTCCGCGGAAAACGGCCTGCTCACGGCTACGATGAAGCTGCGCAGACGGGCAGTCGAAGAACGATATCGGCGCCAGATTGAAGAGACCTATGCCGAGGCAGAAGCCGAGGCAACTCAAGGAACTCGTTCGCCTTTTGTCAGTTCCTAGGCCGCTCAATTCAAGGGACGAATCCGCAAGGCGCACCATGACTCGGCCTCAGCGAATTCCTCCGGTTGGCAAAGCCCCCGCTGGCTGCGGTTCCGGAGAAACCAGCTGAGCTCGCGCCTTCATGCCCATCGTCAACCACCACATGCAGCCGGGGGCGGGTTTCATTACAATAGAACCGATGCCGGACTCACTGCGTATTGCCGGCCGTGCCTTCCGTTCGCGGCTCATCGTGGGCACGGGAAAATACAAGTCGCTTCAGGAAACTGCGCGTGCGCTCGAGGCGAGCGGCGCCGAAATGGTTACCGTCGCCGTGCGTCGCGTCAATCTGGATCGCAGCAAGGAATCCCTGCTCGACTACATCGATCCCAACCAATATTTTCTGCTGCCGAACACGGCGGGGTGTTACACGGCGGAGGAGGCCATCCGTGCAGCGCGCCTGGGACGGGAGGTCGGGCTTTCGCATTGGGTAAAACTCGAGGTGATTGGGGATCAGGCAACGCTCTACCCGGACGTGCAAGCTACGGTGGAGGCGACCCGGGTGCTGGTCAAAGAAGGATTTACCGTCCTTCCCTACACCTCGGACGACATCGTAGTGGCCAAGCGGCTGCTCGATGCCGGAGCCAGCGCCATTATGCCGTTGGGCGCACCGATTGGCAGTGGTTTGGGAGTACAAAACGCCGCCCACATCCGAATTCTGCGCGAGATGATTACGGATGTGCCGCTGATTCTGGACGCGGGAGTGGGCACAGCGTCCGATGCGGTCATCGCCATGGAACTGGGAGCGGACGCGGTTCTCATGAACACCGGCATTGCGAACGCTCAGGATGCAGTGCTCATGGCGGACGCGATGAAGCATGCGGTCATTGCAGGGCGAGAGGCTTATTTGGCGGGGCGCATGCCGAAAAAGCTGTATGCCACCGCCAGTTCCCCGGTGGAAGGCATCGTACGGTAATTCCCCTCTGAGGGCTGCGGCGGCCCGGCGGCTGGTCCACGCGCTTCCGGACAAGCAAGGGGCGGAGCAAGTCCGCCCGCTTGTCGGAGCGAAAGATCACAGCATTTTGACGCTGTCGATATGAATGGTGTCGCCGGTGACGGTGCCGGTGGCCGCGACATGATGGCCCTCGTGGCCTTTGAGTGCATCCGGATTGTCGACGGCTAAGACCTTCTTGTCGTCGTCGGTGACGATAACGTAGGTTGCACCCTTGGAAAGGCATTTTTTCATGCAACCGGCATGACTGGCGTTTGCTCCCTTCGCAGCGCACATCGAATCACTGACGTATCCGTTGACGGTTGTGGTATCGGCAGCGGAGACCACCGCAAAGAAAAGAAGTGAAACCGCAATCAGGACCATCCCAACCCTTTTCATAGCAAACTCCTTTGCGTAGGCGGCGAAGCCGCAGATTTTGCTTCCAATTTGAACCAGTCGCTTCGCTGCAGGTGGTTGCTTCACTACCAGCAGACCACCCAAAGTTTCCTGGGTAAAGTGATCGAACTATATCACAACCTTTCGCCGTGGGAGCACGCCGGATGGAAGATTTTACTTCTTCGCGGCGGTGCGATCCGGGGCTGCCGGCCGGGCTGGAGGCGGGGAAACGTAGATGACTTCGCCGGGGCGGGCATAGTGCAACTGCTCCCGGGCTTCTTTCTCGATGGCTTGGGGATCGGTCTGGAGGGAGTGGATCTGCTCGCTATAACGCACATTTTCCTGCTTCAAATCCTGGATTTGCTCTCGCAAGCTCTGTAGTTCGGCTTTCTTCTGGCGGTAGGCGACCATTCCGTTGGAGCCAAACATAACATGTGCGAACAACCAGAAGGTCACGACCACCACGGCTCCGGTTGCAAGATGGCGGCGGATGCCATAGAGCATCGCGAAAGTCGGACGCAACTTTTCGATCATGCTGTCCGCCCAAGCCTCGGCTCGCGGAACCCGTTCGACCAGCGTGCGCAAGCCGTCTTCAGGGTTTGCTACCATGCGCATTTTGGAAAAGCCCTTGATTCGAAAATCCATCGCTTGCCAGCCCCCCAGTTTCGCAAGATCCAGCCCGCTGCCAGCGTCCCGCGGAAGTCGCCACCACTGCCAGCTCGGCGAAAGGGTGAGCATGACACCCCACCCCGCTTTCGTAGGTTCGCCTGTGCCCGGCACCGCAGCTATTCAGTGAACTTCGCCTTGACTTCCTCCGTCAAGCGAAGTTTTCTCGTTTGCGAAAGAGGGGAACCACTTTGGCAAACAGATCAGCCCACGTTCGAACCAACTGGGACGGTTTCCGTGGCACCATCGTCCGTGGCAAAAGTGCCTTCCTTTTCAGGCACATCATAGCGAATCGGGGTGTCGGTCCTTCTGCCCCGCCGACTACGATCTTCTGTTCTCCGATCTGCCCCGGCCAAGCAGTCCGACCGCAGGGCTGGGGGCCTTGTTTTCAATTGGTTTGCGTCGGCCTCGACCACACCTTCCCGACTTCGGAAACTGCGCGCTTTGATGCCGTAGACTGGAACACAGTCGAAGGCTGATCTACCTATGACGAACAAGAGACTGGTCCTAACCACTGCTGAATCCCTGCCTCAAGCGCGAACGATTGCGGATGCGCTGATCGAACATAAACTGGCGGCCTGCGTCAACATCGTCCCCCACGTGCAGTCGATTTACGTTTGGAAGGGCAAGGCGGAGGAGGCCGAAGAGTGGTTCTTGTGGATCAAGACCACATCCGAGGCCTTCGCCCGCGTGCGGGACCTGATTCGAGAACTGCACTCCTACGAACTGCCGGAGTGCTTGTGCCTGGCGGTTGAGGACGGAAGCCAGGACTATCTGCGATGGATTGACGAATCGGTGGAGTGAGATCCTGGGCTTGCGCCTGATGCCGGGCGAAGCTGCCCGGAGACGGCCAAACCGAGTCCGGCTTGAACTTCGGCCGGTTCTGGGCCGGTTAAAGTGGCCTGCTGGCACTCAAGTTGAGCCGCCAGTAATCGAGCGCAAAGGGTGGATCGTCGGCTGAGGCTTGGCGGGTGAGTTCCTCGACGAAGTCCGTCCGCAGCGTCGCATCCGGAATTTGCTCGAGGTGCAAGTGAACAATTACGGTTCGTACAAACTCGGAATAACTGCGGGCGTTCTCAAAGAGGGTGAGGGCAGGCTCCAAGTTGGTCGCGACGTTTTGAAACCCCGCCTCCTTGAGTAGCTCGGCGGCCGCTTGCGCATCGTGATAGATCCAGGGACTGGGGAAGCCAGCGAGGTACGGGGCAAATCTTGGCGTGGCACTCAACTGGTCCATACGCTGCTGCAAGCGGGCGAGGTTCGGTCCTCCACCACATTGGGCGCGCAGCCAGCCGCCCCGACGCAGTGCGCCCAGCAAGCTCAAGAAGAGCTGCTTTTGATCGGGCACCCAGTGAAAAGCGGCGGTGCTGAAGATGCCATCGAAGGTCTGTTCGAAGGGGAGGCTCGCGAGGTCGGCTGCCACCCATTGAACCCTGCCGCTAAACTCGGAGCCGAGGTGCTTGCGGGCCGTGGCCAGCATGTTCTCGGACATGTCCACGCCGACCACTCGTCCTTCTCCTCCTAAGGCGCGGAGAAGCTCGGCCGTGAGTCGCCCGCTGCCACACCCCGCATCCATCAGTACTTCATGGCCGCGAAGTTGCAGACTGGAAAGGACCTTCCTACCCCAACTGGCCTGCGGGTGGGAGAGACGGTGGTAGGCCGCGGCGTTCCATTCGCGACCCCAGGTTGCATCCTGACGAGGCACCGATTCCTCCCCGGGTGAATTGCGCCCGGACCTTCGGAATCACTTGCTGGAGAGCACTGTGCACGGCCGGCGCTAGATGGCGGCCAGAGCCTGGTCCAGATCGGCGATGATATCCTCGACGTTTTCAATCCCCACCGAGATCCGGACCAGGCCGTCGGTGATGCCGATGGCTCGCCTGCCTTCCTTTCCGAGGGCCGCATGGGTCATCGTGGCCGGATGGGAGATCAGGGTTTCCACTCCCCCGAGAGACTCTCCGAGCGAACAGATGCGCACTCTACGCAGCATTTTGTTGGCATTTGCAAGCGATCCGGTTTCAAAGCTGATCATCGCACCAAAGCCGGTCATCTGCTTTTGCGCGAGGGCATATTGCGGATGATCGGGCAAGCCGGGATAGAAGACCTTTTTCACTTTCTTGTGTCGGCTGAGGAAGGCGGCGACGGCACGGCCGTTGCGGTCGTGTTGCTCCATGCGGACCGCCAATGTTTTGACGCCTCGGAGCACGAGCCAGCACTCGAACGGCGAAAGAATAGCGCCCGCCGTTTTCTGTACGAAACCAAGGCTCTCAGCCTGCTCCGGCCTGGTGCAGACCACGGCCCCACCGAGGCCGTCGCTGTGGCCATTCAGGAACTTGGTGGTCGAGTGCACGACGATATCGGCGCCCAACTTGATGGGCTGCTGAAAATATGGCGACATGAAGGTGTTATCGATCGTCAGATCGACACGCTTCGATCTCGCGATTTCGCTGATGGCCCGAATATCGGTGATGGTCATCAATGGATTCGTGGGCGTCTCGATGTAAACCATGCGCGTGGCCTTGCGGATGGCGCGTTCCACCTTTTTGGGATCGGAGGTGTCGACATAGGTAAACTCAAATCCGTAGCCAGTCAAGACCTGATTGAAGAGCCGCGGCACGCCGCCATAAAGATTGTTGCCACAGACCACGTGGTCGCCGGACTTGTACAGGGTGCAGAGGGCATGAATGGCGGCCATGCCACTGGCGAAGACTCGGGAGGCGACCCCGCCTTCGAGCGACGCTAGGTTTTGTTCCAGACGCGTGCGCGTCGGGTTCGAAGTGCGAGCATAGGCATAGCCCTTGTTCTTGCCGATTTCCTCCTGAACGTAGGTGGAAGTGGCATAGATGGGTGCGGTTACGGCGCCGGTTTCAGGATCGGGTTCCTGGCCGACGTGAATCGTGCGAGTCGAAAAACCGAGCTGCTTGTCCTTGGGCATGATGGTTCAGGTTTTGAGCATAAACTAGAGATTTTAAGCTGCAAGAGATGTCCCGCGCGACGGGTGGATCAAATGGAACAACCCAAGCACCACCGCGAAGAGGACGAAGCCATTCACCCCAGCTTCCGGTCCCACCGTCCCGCCGGTCAGCCAGGCGGGGCCATGCAGGTCGCAGTTGAGCAGATGAGCCGCGGTGGTGGTTGTGCTGGTAGGGGGTGAAAGCAAAAACGTCTCGGTGAAATCGACAGCGGCATGGAAGCCGATTCCAAGCCAAAGGCTGCCGGTGCGACGCAGCGCCAAACAGAAGACCGCCCCGTAGAGGGCGGCGGACACAACTCCCTGCCAGGAATAGAACGCGTCGAACAGGTGGATGAGTCCGAAGGCGAGAGAAAGCACCGTGGCGGCCGGCCAAAAACCAATGGCCGTTGCCAAAGTAAATTGGGCATATCCGCGGAACACCGATTCTTCATAAAAGGCAACCAGGAGCGTTCCCAGGGCCCAGAACAGCCCGTCGGCAACCGCCCGCCATCCCGTGACCGCCAATGATCGTATAGAGAAAGCGCCCTCGGCATCGAGCAGCCCATAGAGGAGAAGTACCATCGTCATGCCCCACACGACGCCCTCCCAGAACCGTTTTCCGAAGGCTTCTTGGCGGGGAAGGCCGTACCCGGCAAGCGGGCGAGCCTCAATCTTCGCCATGACCCCCAAGGCAACCAAGAGCGAGAGAACATTACCCATCTCAATGGTGAGCAGGGCTTGCGGAGAAAAGGCGCCCTTTTGGATGGCGAAGACTCCCGCAGCCAGGCCCGGTGCCAAGCGAAGGAGCGCTCCCTCAACCAGGGTCTGGCAGCCCAGGAGAAGGATGGCGAAGAGCAGCAGGCGCCAGCCTGTACGCAGGCCTTTCTCTGTGAGGAAGATGCGAGAAATACCGAAGCCGGGAGTGTGCTTGGCTACTTTCACAGGTTCCGAGTGGGCACCGCCCAATCCGGCGGCGAGCTTGGCCGAGGTGGCGACAGACCTCGCACCCATGCCCGGTCCGTGTGCTCGGCAGTTGATTTTCCTTTTTTACTCGCGGCTTTAGTCCGTAGGCCACGGCTCTTCAGGCATCAGACCGAACCCGGGAGAACGAGCGGAGCTAGGCTCCGCCTTCAAAGATCTTCTTCGACAAGTACCGCTCCGCAGAATCGGGAATGACGGTGACCACACGTTTGCCGCTCCCCAATCGCCGAGCCACTCCCAAGGCGGCAAATACATTCGCGCCACCACTCGAACCAGACAGCACGCCTTCACGGGCGGCAAGCTGCAGCACCATGTCGAAGGCGTCGGAATCGGACACGGTGATCACCTCATCGCATAGCGCTCGGTCGAAATTCCCGGGGATGAAGCCGGCACCAATGCCTTCTACTTTGTGAGGACCCGGTTTCCCGCCTCCCAAGATTGAGCCTTGGGGTTCGACGGCAAACGCCAAAACCTTCGGCAAATGCTCCTTCAAATAACGGGCCACTCCCGTAAACGTCCCCCCCGTACCGGCGCCGATGACCACGGCGTCGATCTTCCCCTCCATCTGTTCGAAGATTTCGCTGGCAGTAGTCTCGTAGTGATAATCCGGATTGGCGGCATTCTCGAACTGAGAAGCCAGGAAGGCTTCTGGGTCCCGGGCGGCGCGCTCCTGCGCCCGCTTGATCGCTCCCTGCATGCCCTCCTCATCTGGGGTTCGCGTGACCTCGGCGCCGAGGGCACGCATGATCGTGACTTTCTCCTCCGAGAAACGCTGTGGGACGAACAGAGCCACCTTGTAGCCGCGATTGACTCCGATCAGCGCCAGACCGATGCCCGTATTTCCAGCCGTAGCTTCGACGATCGTTCCTCCCGGCTTCAGCCGCCCCTGCCTCTCCGCGCGTTGGACCATACCCATGGCCGCTCGGTCCTTGACGCTGCCACCCGGGTTCAGATACTCGAGTTTGGCGTAGACTTCCGCTGTCCTCGGTGAGGCGAAGCGATGGAGCCTTAACAGAGGGGTGTCGCCAACGAGCTCGGTGATGTCGTCAGCGACCGGCGGGCGGACGCGTTCGATGGTCCTGTCCACCCTCCAGACTACGGAAAGGGGTGAAGGCCGTCAATGTAACCGAGGTGTAGGGGGAATCACGGAAGCTTCAGGCAGGTCTTCGCCAAGCGTGCAGTTCGCGATTTTATTGAGTCAGCTCCTGCCCCGGATAGTAGCCGCTGCGTGTTCGGACGGTGAGTTTACCATAGCCCTTCGCGTGCGCCTGCACGCGAATGATGCGATACCCACCCTCGCTCTTAGGCGTGGTGGGCTTGTAGCCAATGGCGAATTGGCTGCGAATGTCGTGTGCGACGGTACGGCTGATCTCATCTACTTCATCGATGGTGCGGGGGAGAAAAGCGATTCCTCCAGTCCGCTGCGCGATGGTTTCTAGAGCGCGCCGGGCGCGCCGGGCTCTTTCCTCTCCCAGCAAGCCGATGGCGTAGACTGCCGGACCGTTTTCTTCCTGCAGGTGCCGGACCGCTTCTTCGAGAGTCTCTCGACTGGCGTTATCTTCTCCGTCGGTCACGACAAAGATCACCTTCTTCTGCAAGCGGGCAGTTCTTTTCATATAGTCCGCCGAGGCGACGATGGCGTCGTAGAGCGCCGTACCACCTCTGGCCTCGACTTTCTCCAAGGCCTCTTTCAACAGATTGATATTGTTGGTCAAGGGCTGGTCGAGGTAGTACTCGTCGTTGAAGTTCACCACAAATACCTGATCTTGCGGATTACTGGAACGTACCAGATTCAGCGCTGCCCGGTTGACTTTGTCGCGCTTCTCCCGCATCGAGCCGGAGTTGTCAATCACAATGCCCATGGCGACGGGCACATCTTCGCGAGCAAAGGAAAGGATGGTCTGCGGCTGATTGTTCTCAAATATGCTGAAGGCACTTCTCTCGAGATTCATGACCAGGCGGTTTTTGTCGTCGACCACGGTGGCATGCAGAACGACGTTCTGAACCTCCGCCTTGAACACAAACGTCGTGTTGTCCTTGCTGGGTTGGTTTTGATCCTGCCCTGGTTGAACCGCTCCCTCCCCCCCGCTCTGGGAATCCTGGGCTCGGGGAGCGGTATGGGAACCTGCCACGTCGGGCTGAGCTCGGCCGGAAGGAGGCGCAGCCGGTGTCTGCGCAGCAGCGACGCTCGGCGCCGGGGAAGCGTTGAGGACAGCCGGGCTTTGAGGGGGAACATTTTGCGCCCCGACTTGCGTGAACAGAAATAGAAAAGCTAGGAGAAAAGGCCGAACCCGCTCATTCCGAAGGAGCATAATATCCCGTCTTGGCATAGACGCGTAGCGGCGGCAATCCTTTGGGCGGCAGAAGCTTAACCTTTATCTTACGCCATTTGCCGTCGTGTCCGGGATTCTTTGGACGGTATCCGAGCACATATTGGTTGCGCAGCTCGATTCCGATCTTTGTGGCCACGTCGGCCAAGTCGTTGGGATTATCGATCGTAAAAGCCCGACCGCCGGTAACTTCTGTTATTTCGCTCAGCAGTTCGGGTCCCAGGCGCTCCTCGGGAGTGGGAAAGTAGTGATCGTAGATGCCGATGGCATAAATCAACGCGTCGGCTTCCTTCACCATGGACTTGATCTCGCCTTCGGTGTAGCGGCTGTGATTGTCGCCCCCGTCGGAGATGATGAGCAGGGCCTTTTTCTGGTACTTTGCCTGACGCATTTTGCTAATCCCAAGGTAAATGGCATCGAGCAGTGCCGTCCTTCCTTGGGGCACGGTATACACCAACTTACTCTGAATGTCGTCGACCGAAGAAGTAAAATCGGAAACTTCCTCCGGCTTGTCGGCAAACGTGATGAGGAAGAACTCATCCTGCGGATTAGCCGTCTTAAAAAACTCGATGACGGCCTCGCGGGCACGCTCAATCTTGCTGCTCATGCTGCCGCTCATGTCGAAGATTACGCCGATCGAAACCGGGGCATCTTCGCTCGAGAACGTGCGTACCTCTTGTTGCTCCTTGTTCTCGAAGACTTCGAAATTCTCCTTATCGAGGCCGGTGACCAGTCGGTTCATCGGATCGGTGATCGTAACCGGAACCAGCACCAGGCTCACGTCGACCTTCATCGGTTTGGTGTGGGTCTTGAGCGAGGGATCGACGCTGGCGCCAGGGTTGGCTTTGGGCGGCTCAACCCGGGGAGCCACATGGACGTCGTCGACGTCGACCTGCGCCCCCGCACTTATAGACAGAAAGAGTAAGCCGATTGCCGCAAAGGTTGCG
>JASHSL010000514.1 GCA_030040855.1 Terriglobales bacterium | reverse complement strand
AACTACAACAGCAGTTCCGCGGACCCGTGGTGGAGCACCGAGACTAGCGCCACGCCGAGCAACAACACACCGCATGCCGCGGCATCCATTGTGGCGGACGCGGTCACGATATTGTCGAACAGCTGGTCGGACGCAGGGAGCCTTGAATATCCCACAGACCAGAGCAAACGCGTGGCTTCGACCACGTACTACCGGGTGGCCGTGGCCGCCGGTAGCAACATCGCCTTCCCGCTCGGGGCCCCGATCGACATAACGAACGGCGGATGGACTATTGGAACCGATGGCGGCGAAATCGAATTCCTGCGCTACCTGGAAAACTGGAATGGCCAAACCATAAACTATCTCGGCTCCATCGCCAACTTGTGGCACTCGGAGTACGACACCGGTACTTACAAATGCTGCACCACCGTTTACACCCCGGGCACCCGTAATTACGACTTCGACGTTCTGTTCCTGAACCCGGCCAACCTGCCGCCGGGCACGCCCACATTGCAGGATGTCGACAATCTCAGCTACCACCAGAACTTCACTCCGCACTAGACATCTGGCACGCCAACCGCCCCGGCTTCGCATCATCCGCGCCGCCGGGGCGTTTTCAGCTCGACCGAGTTCGTCGCGGCGAGATTGAGCGTGCTTTCTCAGCGCCAGATTGTCGCGTGGCAAGACCTAGCACAGACCTGATCCGGGAACGGGTGGATTTCGAAAGCTCCGGGTCGCACGCGGAGGAATGGCGAAAAGTGGCGGTTAATAGTTACTTAGAGTGCGCTACCCTAGAAGAGGAATCCAGCGAAATCAAAAACAAAACCTTTGCGCTATGGAACGAAGCTTCATTGAACTCCGTTTCGCTTCGTTCCCTCATCCACTACGCGGGTCGTCTGGGCTGCCAGGGTCGAGATGAACGCCCCGCGGGCGCCCTTGGCGGCCTTCCCGACTCAAGGGGGAGAAGTGAGTCTGCTTTTTACTTGAATTGGCCGACGACTTCATAGATGGGCTAAGGAGCCAGGGGAAGGGCGTCTAGTAACGAAGGGTCCAGTGGGCTATGGACCTTAAGGTAACTTCGGCGGGTAACTCCGGTCACTTTGGCATGCCGAATCCGGCGAATCTCTTTTGAAACATTGCCTGAGGCCTGCCAGGGCGCCTTGTATGTGCCCCAATCGGCGTTGTTGCTTGTCGATGGCGGGGCCGACGAGGTGCCATAATCCTCGGTAACTTGCGCTCCCCGAGGTTCGGCACTTACGATGCAGGCATCATGGCGCTCACCTCACTCGTGGTGTGCGCAGAGGCCGAAGCGGTCGATGTGCTCAGCCGGGTTCTTCAGGATCTCGATATCGAGGTTGAGATCTCGACGAACGCGAAGGCTGCCCTGGCCTCCGCGCGCGCGCGGCGTTTTGACTCGATGGTGGTGGATTGCCAGGAGGACGCCGCCGGCCGTTCCCTCCTTGCTCAGTTCCGGGCAATGCCGGAGAACCGCAATGCCGTCCTGATTGCGCTGGTCAACAGCCAGTCCCAGGTTCGCGAGGTCTTTTCCGAGGGCGCAAACTTTCTCATTTACAAGCCGGTCTCGCCGGAACGGGCGCTCGATAGCCTCCGTGCCGCCCATGGGCTGATTTGGCAGGAGCGGCGGATCACACCCCGCATTCCGGTCGAGATTCAGACGCTGCTCGATTTCCCCGGCAAGGAGAATGCCCCGGCTACTTTGCTCGACTTGAGCGAGAGCGGCTTGGGCCTGCGTACCCAAGATCAGCTGCCGCCCGCATGCAAAGCCTACCTGCAATTTTCCCTCGAGGGCGGCAAATCTCTCGTGCGACTTTCGGGAGAAGTGATGTGGGAGGATCGAAGCGGTCGAGTGGGAATCCGCTCTTCAAACGTGCCCCCAACTTCGAAGCGGATCTTGCACCGCTGGATAGAGCAGCACGCGGCGGCACCGACGGAGGACCGGTCGAAGGCAAAGGTTCCCGCGATCGAAGAGGTCGATTCGCGACTCTCTGCCGGACTCGGATTGGCATCGGCTTGTGCCGCCGATCGGCGTAACTTGCCGCGGCAAGCTTGCTCGCTGGGGGCGGAGGTTTTCTGCGCGGACGGCAGCGTGCCGCACCGCTTGACCCTCAGCGACATCAGTACGGCTGGCTGCTACCTTGAAACCCCCGAGCCTTTTCCCCCTGGAACCATCCTTACCATCGTGGTCCGAGCCCGCGAAAAGAAATTGTGCGTGGCCGGGAAAGTGGAAAGCATGGATCCGGGATACGGCATGGGAGTGCGCTTCACCTTCAGCAATGACGGAGAGCGCACCCAGGTGCGGCAGCTCATCGCCTATCGAGAATCAAAATGGCCGTGAAGGGGTGAACCTGCGTCCCCAGGATTTCCGGCCTCAGTTGCCGGTTGCGGCCGGCTCCAGCAGCGCTTGCCGGAAATACTCCAAGGAGCTCCGCAGGCCGGTTTCCAAATCAATTTTCGGTTCCCAGCCGAGCAACGCTTTGGCCTTGCTGATATCGGGACAGCGCTGCCTGGGGTCATCGGGCGGCAGCGGCTGCGAACGTATCTTGCTTTTCGATCCCGTGATCGCCAGCACGCATTGGGCACATTCGAGGATGGTGTGCTCGATGGGATTCCCGATGTTGACCGGCAAGTGTTCGGAAGACCTGATCAAACGCAGGAATCCCTCGATTTCATCGCTGACATAGCAAAAACTGCGCGTCTGGCTGCCATCCCCATACACGGTGAGATCCTCGCCGCGAAGCGCCTGCTTCATGAAGTTGGGAATGACCCGTCCATCATTGAGCTGCATCCGCGGTCCGTAGGTGTTGAAGATGCGCACGATGCGGGTATCGAGATTGTGATAGCGGTGATAGGCCATGGTCAGGGCTTCGCCGAAGCGTTTCGCTTCGTCATATACCGATCGCGGGCCGATCGGGTTGACGTGTCCCCAATAGGTCTCCTTCTGGGGATGTTCCAAGGGGTCGCCGTAGCATTCCGAGGTGGACGCGATCAGATATTTCGCTCCGTATTTGCGGGCAACTTCCAGGGTATGGCGCGTACCCTCCGAGCCCACCCTCATGGTCTCGAGGCCGTGGAGCGTGTAGTCCACCGGGCTCGCGGGGCAGGCGAAGTGAAAGACGTAATCCACCTTGCCGCAATCAAAGGGATCGCTGACATCAAGCTTGCGGAACTCGAACCGAGGATCGTTCCGAAGGTGCTGGAGGTTGCTCTCTCGACCGGTCAGCAGATTGTCAACCGCGATCACCGCATACCCTTCGTGGAGCAGGGCATCGCAGAGGTGGGAGCCGAGGAAACCGGCGCCGCCGGTTACCATGGCGCGGGTTTTACTCATGAGTTCTCAACTGCCCTAGGGGGAACGTTGCTCGGGGACGAACGAACTTCCGGGGTGGCCGCCGACCGGCCAATGCTGTAGTAGGTGAAGCCCTGCTCCGCCATGGACTCCGGGTCGTACAGATTGCGTCCGTCGATCACGATTGGGTATTTCATGGCGCCATGCACACGCTCGAGGTCGAGCGCAGCAAACTCGTCCCATTCGGTGAGAATCAAGAGCGCATCGGCGTCACGCACGGCGGCATAGGGATTTTCGGCAAACTGCACACTCGCCGGCAAGACTTCGCGGGCCCGCACTTCGGCCGCCGGGTCATAGGCCGAGATGCTGCACCCTTCCTGCAGCAGGGTTTCGACCAGCATGATGGCCGGGGATTCGCGAATGTCATCCGTGCCGCCCTTGAAGGCCAATCCCAAGACCGCCAAGCGCTTGCCTCGCAAGGTCCAAAGAGCGCTGCGCACCTTGCGCAGGAAGCGCTGGCGCTGCTCCTCGTTGATATGCATGACTTCGTCCAGCAGGCGAAAGTCGTATCCACACTCTCGAGCCACGGCGCGGAAGGCCTTCAAATCTTTGGGAAAGCAGGAACCACCGTATCCGATGCCAGGATTCAGGAAGCGATGTCCGATGCGGCGGTCGCTGCCGATTCCCTGGCATACCTGCTGCACATCGGCACCCACCGCCTCGCAAATCGAGGCGACCGCGTTGATAAAGGAAATTTTCATCGCCAAGAAGGCGTTCGAGGCGTGTTTGATCAGCTCCGCACTCTTGGTGCTGGTTACAATGAGCGGCGGGGGGATCTGGGCTCGATCCGGGCGCGGAATCGCATCCCCGCGTTGGTAGTAGCTGCCGTCGGTGAGGGGGGCGTAGAGGGTGCGCAGGACGGAGACGCAACGTTCGTCATCGACGCCAATGACGATTCGGTCGGGAAAAAGAAAATCCGTGACCCCGCTTCCTTCGCGGAGAAATTCCGGGTTGGAGGCAACGTCAAAAGAGTCGGGATCCGCGGCGTGGCGGAGGATGATCTTGCGGATCCATTCGCTGGTGTAGACCGGTACCGTGCTCTTCTCGACGATAACCTTGTATCCGTTAAGCGCGCTCGGAATGCTTGTGGCTACCGATTCCACATAGGAGAGATCGGCTTCCCCCTGCTCGGTCGTGGGCGTTCCTACCGCGATAAATACCACGTCGCTCTCGAGCACGGCGGCATGCAGATCTTCGGAAAACCGCAGCCGTTGGCCGCGATGGCGATCGAGCAGTTCGGGCAGAAATTTCTCGTGAATGGGTACCTGACCACCTTTTAAGGCAGCCAGTTTCTGTTGGTCATTGTCTACCAAAAGAACCGTGTGCCCGAGATCGGCGAAACACGCTCCTGCGACCAGTCCCACGTATCCCGATCCCACGACCGCAACCCGCATCCCCATCTCCTATCGAGCGGCCATCATCGCTGCCGAAATGTCCAGAAGCATACTGTATCAGCTTTGTTCCGTGGGGAGGAGATACGCGGTTGCGATGGTCCGCGGCACCGCCAACACGTCCCTGAAAGTTTTCGGCCAAACCCGGAAACTCGAAAGCTAACTCACTGAAAACACAGGTGCGCACAGCCTGGCGGCGATAAGGACTGGTCAATCCGTCGGCGCCCGAAGAAAGCTCCTGCCCTTCTGTTCCGGTCCCAAGGCTAGAACCGTGATGAGCAGAGCGATATTGGTGATTTCAAATCCCGCCAGCGCCCAGCCATAGCCCAGTTGCTCGCGCAGAGCATATTCGATGCTATTGGTTCCCGCGGCCAAAAGAATGCCAAGTTGATAGGCGAACCCCGGCATGAGCCCGCGCACCGCGTCAGGAGAGAGTTCGTTGAGATGCGCGGGAATGATCCCCCAGCTGCCTTGCACTCCGGTTTGCATCAGGAAGGCTCCGAGAACGAGCAGCCCCAGTGAGTTCCCGAAGGCCCAGGCTGGAATAACAGCGAGAGAGAGTGCGAGAGCGCAAATCATGCTTCTCCGGCGACCGAGCGTCTCGGAGAGATGTCCGAACGCGACCGCGCCGAGCACTGCGCCGACATTGTAAACCATGGCAATCGAGGAAACAGCCGCCGAGCCCAACCCGTGCGCTGATTTCAGGAAGTCCGGATACAGGTCCTGCGTGCCATGGGAAAGAAACATCATGAGGGTCATCAACAGCACCAGGTAGGAAAAGATTTTCCAGTGACCGCTTGCCGTTTGAACAATGGCCCCCACGGTGGGAGCACGATGCTGCTTCCAGGCCGGGGATTCGCGCACGCGCAGACGAATGTAAAAAGCCAGCAGGGCGGGCGCGCCACCCACCCAGAACATCGCTCGCCAGCCCCATGCCGGCAGCACGAATCGTGCGGCTACGGCGGCCAGCAGATACCCGATCGAATATCCACTCTGCAGCACACCCGAGAGAATGCCCCGCCATCGCCGGGGTGCGCTTTCCATGGCCAACGATGCGCCCACTCCCCACTCTCCGCCCATCCCGATGCCATAAAGGACGCGCAATCCCAAAAACACAGAGTAGTTTGGGGCGAAGCCGCAGAGCAGTTCGACGAGCGAAAAAAACACGACGTTGGCCATCAACGGCCGGCGGCGGCCGTAGCGATCGGCGAGCACGCCAAACAGCACCGCGCCGACCGGCCGCATGGCCAGCGTAGCGGTCAAGGTCCAGACGATATCAGTTTTTGCCACCCCGAACTGCGAGGCCAGCCTGTCGACCAGGAACACGAGCACGAAAAAATCGAAGGCATCCAGAGTCCATCCGAGGAAACTGGCCGTGACGGCATGCGCTTGGTCGGAGCGTGAAAGCGGAGCCGATGATGAGAGGTGGGGAACCGAGTTCATGAACCTCAGCGCCGTCATCAGAACACGGCCTCGGCAAGAACGCAACCCGGCGTTGATGAGGCATTCCCCGGGACGCTCGAGTCCTTGTCAGACGGTTTTCCGTGGTGCTGTGATGATCGCCGCGCAGGTGCTTGCCCCGATCCGGTGCAACCCACTAGCGGACGACGGTCAAGGCTTGGCGACGCTTGGCACCGAAACGAAAAACGGCGAAGCCGTCCTCGAGCGAGGCCACGCGCTCGATTCCAAGCCGGCGCATCACAGCGATGCTGGTTCGCTTCACAATCGAGAAGTCCTGGGCGGGGTAGGCGAGGCCGATTTGCCAGGCGGCTTCTAGGTCCGCCATACCAACCGACTCTAGGGTGGCTACCCCGCTTCGCAGGCCGTCCCAGAACCGTTCCGCGGCAAGGCCTGAGATTCGATATCGCAGCCACATCCAGGTCTCTACGAGCACGTGATCGGTGGTGACCAGCCGCTCGCCCGACTTGAGAATAGCCTTGGCGCGGGCGTTGTTCGCGTCCGCAGTGTCCGCCGCAGCGTACCAAATCGATGTGTCGACGAACAGGCTCATGCAGCGGCGCGGTCAGTGGTGGCGAGCGTTTTTCGCGGCCGAAGGAAAAGCCTCGGCAATCCTCGCGTCCTTATTTCGAGCCATATCCGAGTGTGCGGAACTGCCAAGATCGAAGACGCAAGCCACGTCCCCTACAAGCGGAGGACGGTCAAGATCACGCTCCACCAGGCGACGCAGGTATTCCGCGAGAGAGATACCCAGATCGCCTGCCCGTTGGCGGGCGCGCCGTTGCATCTCCGGTTCTAGGGTAATCTGGGTTCTTGCCATCATGATGGCTACATCATAGCATATCAAATGGCTGTCACCGCTTCTGCGCTATCAGCCGAGGTCCTGGCCAGCGCCGACCTTGACCTAGGGCATCCCCTGCACTCGCTGCCTGGTACGCCACGTCTTGAGCAATTCGTTCTATTTTTTTCCGCTGACCATAACAGCTAGCAATCACAGGGGATAAGCCGCGGCCTGGACAAGCCGGCAGTGCCGCGTCCCGAGCCGCGTTCGCTTTCTTTGCTTTGCAGTTGACAAGGCGGGAATTTCGGGGGAAACTCCGCTCAGTCGTGCCTGATTTGGGTAGCAGATGCTGGGAGAGTCAGGGTGGCACATCGGTTGTTTTCCCGTTCATTGAGATCGAAGGCCCGTAAATCTAGTTCTCGCCTGACCCCCCCAGGACCTCACGAGCCGCGGCACAGTCCCGGTGTTTCCGACGGCAATCGGCCCAGCCACGACGATCTTTCGTTTTCCCAATCCCTCACCGCTCTGTCGGTTCTGACGGATGTCTCGTTGGCTGCCGAAATCGCTCTGGACGTTGCCCTGTATGAGATGCTGCAACGAGCTTGCGCCGCGGCGGTAGCCACCAGCGCGGCGATTGGGCTGGTGCAGAACGGGGAGGTTGTCTGTCGCGCCCGAACCGGCGAGAGTGCTCCCGATTTGGGGATGCGCCTGGATTGGCATTCGAAGTTATCCGCTGCCTGCTTCCAAACCAGGGATTCTCAACGTTGTGATGATGCGCACGCCGATCCTCGAGTGGACGGTGAGCTTTGCCGGCGGCTCGGGATCCGCTCCATCCTGTTGGTTCCAATCATGAGAGGGCAAGAGCTGATTGGTATCCTTGAGGTTCTCTCCCCTCTCCCCAATGCCTTCAGTGATCATGAGGCGGAGGTTCTTCGAATGCTCTCGCAACAGGTCGTCGAAAAGCTGGAGCGTACGCAGCGAATTCAGGCCTCCGGGGGCAACCCGGATTCGTTCGAGCAGCTTCGAAAGTTGGAGAACGGGGAACCCGCACCTCAGACGAAGACTAGCGACGAGAAGGAAGCTGTGGACAAGGGTAAAGTATGGGATTTTTCGACTGACATACTGCTGGTATCCCTGGTTCTGCTCGCCGCGACCTTGGGCTGGATGTTGGATCGCGCCGCATGGCACGCGCATAATGCTCTCAAACCTCGAGTCCCACTCAACCAGGGCCAGATCGGGGCGCCGACTGGCCCCCCGACAACGAATCCGTTCAGCGATCTCACGCTCAATCCCAAGGCAGCCGACGCGGACGAGGCCGATAATGATCTGGTGGTCTATCGTGACGGGAGGGAGATCTTTCGCGCTCCCGGGACGAGCTCGCCAGAGAAGGTCATGGGCGGAGAAATCCAACCTGCTACGGAGAAAGAGGTGACCAGTGCTCCACTCACGATTTCTCCGCAGGTTGCTGAAGAACGGATTGTGAACCGGGTGGAACCGGTATATCCGCAAGCCGCCAGGACGGAGGGGACGCAGGGCCCTGTCGTGCTCGACGTGTGGGTGGGGCGCGAGGGCGCAGTGTACAAGCTCGAGCCCATCAGCGGCAATCCTCAGCTGATCGCGGCGGCCACCGCGGCTGTGCGGCAGTGGCGATTCCGACCCCTGTTTCACGACGGCCAAGCAGAGGATTTTCGCACACGCATCACGGTGAATTTCAGGCTGCCTTGATCTGGGCGAGTGTTCGAGCTTCCAAACTTACTTTCTCCATCCCGAGTCCCATGTGCAAGGCAGTGATCGTGGTTGGTCCGTGGCTCGCAGCGCTTAGGGTTCTCCTCCCCCAGGGAGACTCCATGAGTGGTATCCACGAGTTCGAAGACTCGGTCCGGCCGAACCGCCTTCACAGGGTAGATCGGGTGTTTCCCGAATAGCGGCGGAGGGCAGGTATGTTTTTCGAGTTTTTTGGCTTGCGCGAGCAGCCCTTCGGTGTGACACCCGATCCCCGATTCCTTTACTTGAGCGTCGGTCATCGCGAGGTGCTTGCCTCCTTGTACTCTGGCATCGAGGCCGACCGTGATTTTCTCGGCCTGATCGCCAAACCCGGCATGGGAAAAACCACGATTTTGTTCCACCTGATGGAGAAATTTCGCGCCACAGCCCATACCGCATTTATCTTTCAGACCCAGTGCAACTCTCGGGAGCTCCTGCATCTCCTCCTCGGCTACGAGGGGGATCGCCAGGAGTTCAACCGGCGCCTGCTGGCCCAGGCTCAAGCCGGGCAACACATGATCATCGTGATTGATGAGGCCCAGAATCTGATGCCGGAGGTGCTCGAGACGGTGCGATTGCTCTCCTCGCATGAGACTCCCGCCGCCAATCTGATACACATCATTCTCGCGGGCCAGCCGCAACTGGCAGATACGCTCGAGCTGCCGGATCTGGCACAACTCAGACAACGGGTTTCGATTGCGCACCTTGAGCCCCTTTCCTCAGAGGAAACCAAGAACTACATCGATCATCGCCTTCGGGTCGCCGGCTACCAAGGGGATCCGTTGTTCACCCCCGAAGTGTACGAAGCCATTGCAAGCTTCAGCCAAGGGACTCCCCGGGATGTGAACAATTTCTGCTTTAACGCGCTCTGCTTAAGCTATGCGCTCCAGAAGAGAGTCGTCGACATGGATGTGGCAGCCGAGGTGATGAGGGATCTGGACATCTTGAGGTCCAGCTGCAGTGGGCCGATCGAGAACCAGGGTATCGAGAGCCAGGGCATCGGGCTATCCTCTCCAGTCTCGAGCGGGGACCAGTAACCGCAACCGGCTGGAGCTTCGAATCTGGACGGCATGGTTCTGCTAGCTTCGAGCGCGTGCAAAACCGCAAGAAAGACAAACAGAGCCGAACCCGGCTTCCAGTCGTCCTAGATCGGGACGGAGGGTTGGCGCGAGCGAGGAGGTCTACGGTGGGGTGGGGGAAGCTTTCGCGGGGTTCAGTCCCGCAGCGGGTTGGGGCAAACTAGCCGAGGCCTGAGATTTCCCGACCCGGTGGCCAGCCGCCCCCGAATGCTCGGTAGGTCCGCCCAGGCTATAGGCGTAAAGCGCGACCTCGACTCTTTTCGACACACCTAACTTGTCAAAGATGCGGAACAGGTAGTTCTTGACCGTATGTTCGGTCA
>JASHSL010000513.1 GCA_030040855.1 Terriglobales bacterium | reverse complement strand
GGGAACGTTCCTTACCGCAGCCAATGCCAGATGGAGCCCACCCAGCGAGAGGGCAGACCACGCCCACCGTTGGCGGCATGCGCTCCACAGCCCCGCCGCCGCCGAGATCGGTAAGAACAGCTCAAAGCAACGAAGGCGTGGATTATGAAAATCCGGAGAGGACCACTCCGTCACGCAAGGGGTGACACTCGATGGCGAGAACAGATACCACAGGACATGCCGGTGAAGAGCGATCCCATATGGGTTGGCCAGCGTTGCACCCAGGCAGGCCAGGCCGATGAGTCCAAACCAGCATGCCCACTCTCGGGCGCGTCCGTGGTCGATCCCATGCCGGCATGCGAACCGGTTGTTCGAGTTGACGCCTTCGGCTACAAACCAGACTGCAAGCAGGGCGAGGCCCGCCACGAAACCAGGGTGTAGATTCACCCATAGCAGCATCAGGACCGGAAGGGCCAAAAGGCAGCTTCGTTTTCCGGTCACACGAGATCGTTCGATCAACCAGCCAAACACCGCCAGCAGCAACCAACTAAAAAGGTGTGGCCGCGCCAGCCAATGAATCGTGCTGACCGCCATGATCAAGGCTGTGATTGCGAAAGCAACCGCAGGTCGAGCGTAGAGACACGCGGTACGGTAAATTACCAGCGATAACAAACTCAGGGCAGCCATGCATAGAGTGACAATCGCCGCGAGCTTGTGGAAACGATGGAGAAGACCGTACAAGGCATCCGCCAACCATTCCCAATCACACCAAGCTTGTCCCTCGAGCACGAACGAAAATAGATCTCGTCTAGGCGCGGCATGGTGTGCGAGAATCCATTCCCCGACCCGCACGTGGACGCCGGTGTTCGCATCCGTGAGCAGGGCAGCCGGACCCCCTAACTGCCAAAACAGCAGGGCTGGCGGCAAGAGCAGGACGAGCCAAGCCAGCGACGGAGGGCGAGATGCTAGGTGCATCGCGTTGGCACCACTTTCTAATCCCTGGGTGGCTGATTCGTGGGCCTTGCCCGCGCGGACTCCAGGACGCGTCCATGAGGCTAGAGCGAGGCATTTGCCTGCCACAGCGCGCGGCGGGCTCACCGAGATTCGCGTGATTTCATTGCCTGGCTCACGTCACCAGACGCCAGTCTTTCCGAACCTTCCCTCCGTTCTTGCCTGTCGGGAACCGTGAGTCTTGCCTGCAAGCTCGTGAATCGCGTCTCGGTCTTCCTTGCCGCTCCCAGGCGCGCCTCCCCCCATCGGTTCACCCCGTGGATCACCAGGGACGTTCCCGACACGGCAGCGAGGAACGCTCCCATGGGCTTCAGGTGCAGGCTCGCTCCGACAACCACGAACAGGAACACAAACAGACATGCGGCGAGAGAAAAGGACTTCACTTTGTTCCCCATGGCTTATCCCTCCGCTTCCCCGCCCTCCGAGCAGCCTCCCTCGCTCGATCCTGACGGGCGGGGCCGATCGGAGAGCGCACTCCCGGCCTCGAGCTATGCGGTCTGCCAGGCACGAATCGGCTGGCCTAACGCGGCACGGATCATCTGCTTGGTACAACCGGCCCAGCACTTATAGAAGCGCGTGTCGCTGATCAAAATGGCAAGGTTATCGCCGCCTCGGTCATGGCCCCCGCTGGCACAGGACGGGCATCGTGCGACGTAGTTCCGCCCGACTCTTCGCACCTTGCCCACATGTTGCAAGATGTCGAATTCTTTGCCGCGCTTTTCTCCCCGATACTCCCACGCCGGTTTGGGTGAAGGCAGGGCTAGCGCCTGAGCTGCAGGCGTCACCTTGCCAGCAATGAAGCCACGGAGTTGGCCTTCGGTCACTCGGCGCAAGCCCTTGAGATACTCCATCTGTGTCTCAAGGCAGTAGTCCGCTCCATAGAACCAAAAACGCCGGTTCGCCTCGCGATGAACCCCGAGAGGACCGCGAATTGCGTTGCCGAACCCGCCTGCGCTGAGCGTGTCGTGTTTCGGGAAAATTTCAATCCCATCGCTCGTGCCGCTCTCCTTCACGGGAACATTCCAACGCGAGGCGAGGTTGTAGATGTAGATCCGGCATTCCTTGGCCAGTAGCGGCGAGGCAAAAAAAATCCAGAGGTGGCCACCGCGCTTACTCATCTCTAATGCAGCCTGGACGTTGTCTTCGCCCAAGTGGTACTGCAGCTTGAGGAGATCTTCTATGGCGTTCCGGTAGTCGGCGTCGATCGCTACCCATTTCGAGCGTTGCGTGGTGGGATTGATGGCATAAAGCCCTATCGTGATCGTCCCTTGCAGGTGTTCCCGGATGGTTGCCTGCGTCAGCGCAGCCGGCCGGCTCGATCCGTCCTCCTTGGGGCGAAAGTAGTAGTGCCGACCACTTTCCGGGTGCGGTCGCATCGATTGCAGCGTATAGGCCCGCCGGTTTACGAAAAGTTCCATATAGTCCTTGACTACCTGACGGCTGGTTTTCAGATGCAGATCCATAGTCCCCCCCTGGCGCGGGGAGAGCAGTCAATGCGCCCGCCGTTTACTACCGGCACGATCCGTGCACTCCCGTTTGCCATCCTTCACGAGCGCTTCCCCGTCGGAACCCCATCTTGACCGCGCTTCGCCTTCTGGGGATCGGCACTCCCCTTGTTCGCGACGGACAGGGGCACCACACGCCTGCCTCGATCAACGCACCAGGTAGGCCGCAATTTCTCCCTCCCCATCGTTCGGGAACTGGAATCGCAGCACGGTTGGCACCACGCTGGGAGGAAGTCGCAAGGCCACGACTCCCAGGGTCTCCTCGCCAGGATCGATGCGCGAAGTTTGGAGATATCCGTTGAGGATGGGTATCTTGGTTTTCGGTTTGGCTTTCAAGCGTGCCACTTCTGCCTCGGCCAGTTGTGTGTTCGCCAGGTGATAGAGGGATTTCGGGTCTTGCGCACTATCGAGGGCATACACTTCGGGCGTATCGATACGGTATGCATGATTTCCCTGGTTGCGGGCCGCATAGCGAATGAAGAGCGTGCCGTCGCTCTCATACAGATCGCGGATTTGAACTTCAACCCGCCTCTTGGCGTGCTTCGTGTTCTCCGTTTTCACCGGCGTATCTGCAAGCAAGAAATCGGTGGGAGAGATCGCGGCCGGTTTGGGGAGGTTCATAGGTTGGGCCTGCTCGACTCGAGTCATCTCGTCCATGGCAAAGTTCATCTTGTCGACTGCCCCGGCCGGCTCCAGTTCGTAGTTCAGCCGTTCCGAGGCCGTCCAGATGAACAAATTCGTGGCGACTTCCGCCTCCGTCGGCTGGACAAAAACCTTGTTCTCCTTCCATTCCACCTTGAAAGAGGGGCTGCCGGCAGCGACCATCGTGACCGGCTCATTCACCTCAATGACCGTCAAATGGTTGAGTGCGGTTTGCAAGTGCACGATCCGCCGTCGGTCCCCGGTCTCGCTTTGGATCTGCTGAGCGAGGAGCGGTCCAGCGGCCAGCGCCATCGATATCAGAGTTGCCCATGTGGATTTCATCGTGATTCTCCCTCCGGTGGAGTTGGGGTTCAGGAGATCCTAGTAGGATCTCCGAATTGGGGGTTGGCGGGATCAAGCTCGCGATGGCATTCTTCTGCGACGCGAACCCGCCCGGCTTGCTCCTTCAGTTGTGCTCAAGCAGATTGATGAGACCTTGCCGGAGATTGGCGGTGTTGCTTGCACCCATTTTCAGTTCCGCACTGGAATCTGCGAGATCCACCGCACGCAGTCGTATGAGATCCGCTGTGGCTGCCTGGGTGTAGGCGTTAGCTCGTATCAGCCAGGCGTCGGCCTGGGCTTCGACAATCGGAGCGCTCCCGGGGGCGGCATTTTGAACGCTCTGATTGATCTGGCCGGCAGCCTGCAGCTCTAGGTCCGCCAATGCATCAATCTCGATCGCTCGTTTCATGGCGGCCTGCGCGGCGGCATCGGTCATGTCGACCAGATCCCGCACCTGTGGAGATGCGTCCGTCTCCGCGGGAACAGTTCCGTATAGTGCGTCGTAGGCCGCACTGGTCTGAACGATCTGACTGGGATTGCGCGACAAGAGATTCTGTTCCAGCTGCTGGGATTCCGGAAGCGTCGCGCTATTCACCGGGATTTGGGTTAAGCCTTGGATCTGGTTGAAGATTCCCTGCAGCCCCCCCACCAGCGCTCGTGCCTGGTTGATCAAGTTTGCTGGCCAAACCACCTGTTGCTCAAAATTGGAGATCGACTGCTCGATCGAGAATATGGAGTTGAGGCTGCCCCCGACCACGCTGTTCAGCGTGTTTGCGATTGTGGTCAGGCCGGCGGCGAGGATTGCGCAACAGGGGTCGAGAAACTGCCCCATGACGGCATCGGGCGTGGAGGCAAGCAGAACAAGGACAAGAGCCGCCATCCGTAGCTTGTGGCTGCGGGTCCAAACCACGCATCGCTTGAGAATCGATAGCATTCTGGTTTTCATGGCCTAACGCCTCCTCAGTTGTGCTGTAGCAAATTGCCGAGGACACCCCGCAATTGCGCTGTGAATGTGGCGCCCTGCTTTCGCAATTCGTTGTTATGTGCCATTCTGGCCGCCTCTTGTCGTAGCTCTGCCGCCAGCATCTTCTGGGCGAGGGCTTGACTCCGAATACTCGACGCCGCAGCGGCAGCGGTTAGGAATGGCGCTGAGCCGGGGGCCGCCTGACTGGCTGCGTTTTCGATCGAGTCCGCTGCCTGCAATTCAAGATCGCTGGCATCATCCGTTGCTTTGAGGAGCTTCAAGCTGTCGAGCGCCAGGGCATCATCCATGTCCGCGATGGCTCGATCTTGCGGGCTGGCGTCGGCGGGGGGCGGAATCGTCCCGTACGCGGTGCCGAAGGCTTGTGCCAGGCTGCGGAAGTTGTTGACCTGGTGGTCTCGAATCAAGTTCTCGAGCGCCTGCGGAATTGGCAAGGTTGCGCTTTGCAGATTGATGCGCAGAATGCCGGCCATTAGATTGCGATACTGGCTCGTCATCTGTAGCACTTGCATCCTGGCTTGACGGATCAGCTCGACCGGCCAGGTGACACTCTGATAGAAGTTGTTGATGGCTGCCCGCAGGTTGTGGATTCCTTGCAAAGCGGTTTGAATCACACCGTTGATGACGTTCAGCACCGCCTGAATGGCCGCAACGACGCTCCCCTGCGCGAGAACCGGAGGGGGAGCCGCCAAACTCACCACCAGCAGCGCCGCCACCACCACCGCTACAAGAGGGCGACGACTCTGCCGGCTCAGCACCGACCAACTGAGCAGGGAAAGCAACGCTGCAGAGCCAACGCAAACTGCGGAGTTCATCGCCCACCTCCCTTTATTGATTCCATGCCGCCGAAACCCCTGAGGACCATCACGGTCCGATGCGTCCCCCGTTCTGAGCGCTCGGGTTGCGCGTCCGAAATGCCGCGGAATCGACCTGGCCACACAGTTCTTCTGGTAGTTTGGGAATGTCGGCGAGTCCCCGAGGAAACTTTCGCGCCAGCTCTTCATACACTGCCAGCAGAGGCTGACCCTCATGTTCGTTGAGGAAGTAGGCGCGGTATTTCCGCTCCCGCGGAAACGTCGTCGCGACCCAGTATTCGAGCGGTGTCGAGAGGATCCGAATCGTTTGTGTGGTTTCCGCCTTCTCTCCCAGTGCCAAAAGCGCCTCCGCACCGTGCCCTTTGCGGGGCGGGCCCAGCCCCTTGACCTGATGGACGGCAACCGGATTCAGATTGAGGTGGCTGACGAGGGGTGTCACATCGCCCGGCTGCTGACCGATAATCTTCGTGCCTGCGTTCTTCAGAATGCCGGGCCCATGCTCGCGCGGCTGAAACTGATTCCCCACGAAGTCTTCGACGGTTTGACTGATTCCCCACACGCTCGAGTTCCGTTTGCGAGCCGTGCGGAACAACTGGACGACCTCAGGAGCCAAGGCTGGAGAGTCGAGCAAAAACCAGCATTCATCGAGCACGGTCACGCTGGGCTGGCTGGTTTTTCCCGATGCCCGTGAGGCCATGGTGGTGGCGATCAGCATGCTCATCGCGGTCTCGAGCCTGGGATCGGACTTCAGTCCCTCAATATTGAAAAACAGCCAATCGCTGTCGAGGTGCATGGTTGTAGGCTGATCAAAGAGCCTTGCGTAGATGCCGCTTTCCCCGGTCCAGGATCGCAGTTTGATCGCCGCCAAGTGCGCTTCGTCGATCGTGCGTTGCATCTTCTCCGGGTCGCGCCAGTTGGCCAATTCTTCCCGGAGGTCATTGAAGGTCGGAATGGGATTGGACAACTGGATCGCCCGCCGCTTGTACACGCGCGGGATGGCATCGTTCAGCACGTTTTCGAGCAGCGAGACGTCGGAACCGGGGCTCACGCCAATCATGTGCAGGGTAAGATTTTTCAGAAACGCGACTTTCTCGTTTCTCGGCTCCGTTTCACCTGGGGGGAGGTCCCATGGATTCAGGGTCTCCCTGCAGTCGAGATCTACGTTGATGACACGACCTCCCATCAGATTCACCAGCGGTTCATAAGAGTCTCCGCGCTCGAGAATCGAAATCCGCGCCTTGGTGCGCGCCACCATCAGCAGCATTAGGTGGGCCAGGAAGGTCTTCCCGCCGCCGCTTTTAGCCATAATCAGCAGGTTGGCATCTGCCAACGAGGAATCGAAGGGAGAGAAGGGTATGAGCTGTCGGTAGGGTGTCTCGAACATCATGAGCGGCGAGTTCGGATGTCCTTGCCAAGGTGTCTCGACCGGCAGCAAGTCGGCGGCATGCAGTGTGAGGACTTCGATCTCTCGTTTGTTCTCTTCCGCCAGTCCGGGCAGGCCGCAGAAGAACAGCCGCTTCTGGGCGAGGGTCTCGGGAATGCCGCGAGCGCCATTCATCCGCGCGATGGCGTGCAGAACACGCTGCCGCCGATCCGCCAGGATGCGCTCCGCCTGCGCCGCTTCCAGGCGATTCCCCGCCGGCTTCGATGTGCGGATTTGAATGACCATGCTCATATGACAGGACTTGAGGGAGCTCGAAATCAGGTCCTGCAGTACCTTCACCAGCTGACGCTCCGCCACCTGCGCATCGACGTTGATCCGGAATCCACCGTGAACGTCCCGCTGCGCAGCTGTCATTTTCCGCAAACGACTCTTATACTGCTTCATCGCCTTGGTCTGATCCGGAAGTGCGACTTCCACATTCATGACTACAGGGAAATCCAGTACCATCAACTCCCGCAATACCCCGGGAAATGTCGCATCGGGCAGATCTTTGAGGCTGATCCAGGAATACAGCAATCCGCCGATCTTCAGATGGTCGTCTAGTTCATCCTCGATATTCACGTTAGCCGCCTGACTCCGAGCGCTCTCATACCGCAGCTGCTCTCCCGGACGTCGATAGCGCACGCGGTCTTCACCTAGGGGGTGAAGGGCACGCTTGATCTCCAGGAAGAGATCGCTATCGGTCATACGTTGGATCTTCATGCCGGTTGCCTCGAGGGCGGCTTCGATTCCCGACAGCAGGCTGCTGAACTCAGTGAGCAGGTCTTCGTGTTCGCGTCGTGTCCGCTCCACGCATTTGCTCGCCGAAAGGCTCCAAGGGTTGGCTCGCATTTTTTTCTTCCACTCGAGGTCAGGCGATTGATGGTGAACCGCTGGATTCCAGATCACATAAAAATGCAGGAACTGGCGCAGGTAATAGCCTTCCGCATCCTTGGCACACCAAGCTTCCGCGCGCCTACGGTCGAGCGTTTGCAGCACCGCGCTCCGGTTTTGTTGCTCTCTGTTGTAGTCGGCAATCAGGTCACCCGCACCTTCGGTAGTTTCGAAGCGAACCTGAAGTCGCATGGACCGTTCCGCAAGACCACGGAAGAGGGCTTCCAAGGAAAGCTTGGTACGATTCCTCTCTTCGTCGCTCGCATAGTAGGAATGGATTCCGCTAACCTTGTATCCCGCCACCAGCGATCCATTGAGCTGCACCAAGACGTTGTCGACGATGTCCCGCAACTTCAGCTGTTCGCACAGAGGTGGTTGCTCGAGCGACTTGGCGTGCTGTTTCATGGTGAGTGGCATCGCTGTCCTCAGTCCTTGATGTACTCTGCGACCAGCTCTCGGTCACGCTCCAGGGCGGAGTAGACGTGCGGCTTGGTGTGGAACATCAACCAATCCAATAGATAGCCACGCTGCTTGCCGTACTTGAAGAGCATCAGGGCCGGGACCGTGAGGATCGGCACGACGTATTGCAACATCATGTTCATCGGTATACCGAAGATCTCCCGGTTCAAGAATCGGCCGAGGACATTCACGACCACGGCGAGCGCAAGGATCGCAAACAAGTCCTCGGCTTCAAGTCCAAAGAAGGTCACTCGCGTCCTCAGATTTCGATACACCGGTGTTACATCCAGTGCCATTTCCGAACTCCTCTCCTAGGTCACACCAGCCGTTCCTTGGGTGACGAAAAACTCCGCGAGCCGGAGCAAGCCAGATACGAGCAAGCACAGTCCAGCCGTGGCCAGGTGTCGCAGTCCGCCACTGGCCGGGTCGAGACAGGAGCACATTCCCATGCGCAGCGCTGCTGCCACCACCTGCACAGCCGCATAAACTGGCAAGATCACGTTGCCTACCCAGTTGATGAGCGTCGTCAGCGCAACCCAATAGAGATCGGGATCATTCCAGGCGCGCTGGCCGGCAAACGTCTCGAGGGCACGCGTCAGGCCGGACACCAACAGGCAGGCCAAGGCGCCGTAGAGACTGTGGGAGAATTCGCGTCCTTTGGAAAACTCGATGATGGCGAGGATGATGAACAGACCCGCCAGGGTCGGCATGATGACGTTCCCCATCCAGTTGGCAAGAT
>JASHSL010000512.1 GCA_030040855.1 Terriglobales bacterium | reverse complement strand
CACCGGATCCCCAAGCCATGGTTCACAACTCGCTGACCTTTAAATGGTGGCTGGTCGAATTCCTCCCGCATTCTTACTACGACTGGCAGTCAAGAAAGGTGCGATGGCGAGTTCCGATGGGCGCTCGGCGCTTCATCGCTGAGGGGCCGGTACTCCACGCCACAGTCGACCAAAAGCTACGGCTCGACTCTCGGTACAAACCAGCTAACCTTCCCGAGCAGTACTCGACCGAACCGAGAAACTCCTGCACGTTCGACAAATCGTCAGGAACGGGCTAGGACCAAAAGAAGCACAATGCACGAAATCTGGACCAAATTAGCGTGGAAAACGAAAGCGCAGAGTAAACCCGAATCTCCTTTTTGGCTCCAAAAACGGTGCTAATTGTACACCCGTTCGCCTGCTTCCAAAATGTGTAACGGCTTTCGTCCGGAGTGAACGCGCTTCCGGAGCGCCGAATTAATTCGGCTGAGGTAATCGCTCCTTTGCGGTGCCTGGATCATCTCTCTGGCAGAGCGCAGAACATGCCCTTTGAGAACCCCTCGGATTCGACGGCAAACGTGCGGTTAAATCGTGCTCGGTAGTTTTCCCAGCAGATAGCCGCATTTAATTCCACGAGTTCACGCTCAGAAAATCGCCCTGTGAGCTCTCGATAAAGCTCATCGCAAACATCCGAAGGTGTTCGCGTAAGACTTACTGCCAGGCGCAACACCAGCTTTTCTGTATTGCTGAAATGCGCACTGTTTTCAAATCGCGACAAATCACTCAATTGCTCTTCCGTGATTCCCGTTTTTCTGCCCACGGCAGAATGAATATCGATTCAAAATGGACAGCCTACCATCGCCGCGACTTTGAGTTGGACCAACTCTTTCAGCTTTGGGGAGAGAGCTCCGGGGGAAGACGTGTACCTGCTCATTAACTCAGCTAAGGCAAGCAGCTTCGGATGGTTGGCGCGAATGCGGGTTGATAGCAGGACGTGCCCATACCGGCGTTTTGTCCACCAGAAGATGAGCTTCGTAAACAGTCCCGCTTCGTGGTCCTCAACGCCCTTTGTACGAGCTACATCTTCTCGTCTATCCGCTGAAGCGTCTCTCATAAGACTCCAGACTTACCGCTGATTAATCATTTGTTGCTTTGTTGAACAACCAGTGGCCACAATTCGAGTCGAATAACAGATACCAAGGATGTATTTCAACCACAAAATGCTGCCGTTCAAACCGGAATCTCCCAGATCTTCGCCGAGCCGATCTACCGGAAGGTCGGATCTTGTGCCAGCCGCTCGGCATCGTTCACATCTTCATATCCGGCCAAGCGGCTGTAGATGGACTGTCGCAACAGATACGGCGAGCGGTAGCTGCGTGTTTTGCCTCGCGGTCGTCCATGATGTTTTCAGCGATCAGCGCACTCAATCCCAGATGTTCGTCCAACTCGCGCACCAAAAGTAGGCCACTGTCGGAGGTGACGCGAGAACCTTGGAAATCAAGCTTCAAAGACAGGATTGAACGAGAGCTGAAAGGGCTGATTTTGTGTCTCACCCACTGGGTCGAAGCGCCTCCGCGCTGTCAAGAGTGCGCTCAAAGCCGCATGAATACTGACGTTGGGTCGATCATACGATCACTTGCACGGACTTCAAAAAGGAAATGCGGGTTGACACCTCAAGTCTCAGCCTGTTCAACTTCAGGCGGAACAGATCGGATCTTGGTTATGTCGACGCGCCGTGAATTCATTGCAGGTTCCGCTGGTGGAATCGCAAGCCTCGTAACCTCACAGCTGCCCACAGCAGAGACGAATTCCGAGTCTTGCGCCGCCGAAGTTGTCAGCTTGTGCGGGGATTGGCTTTTTCGTACGGACCCAGACGACGTCGGAACTCGGGAAAACTGGTTTGGTTCACGCACCGGTGATGAAGCCTGGCGGAGGGTGCGCGTGCCACACACCTGGCAGGTCGAGGCGGCGCTAGCCGATTATTGTGGTGTTGCCTGGTACCAGCGTTGCTTTGATGTCCCCAAGAGGTGGCGCCACTGCGCGGTGCGCGTCGAGTTCGAAGCAGTATTTCACAGCGCGACGGTCTGGGTGAATGGGGTGCTCGCCGGTGAACACGCTCGTAAAGGCTACACGTCCTTCACGCTCGACATCGCGCAGGCGATACAGGCGGGGCGAACCAACACCATCGCGCTGCGTGTGGACAATGCCTTCAACCAGAACATGGTTCCCCGCGGCAGATCGAGCGATTGGGCCCACGACGGAGGCATCTTTCGGCCGGCTCAGATCCTGGTCACGCCGTCAACGTTCGTAGAGCAGGCAGATGTCGACGCGGTGCCAGACCTCACCAGCGGTGACGCAAAGCTCAGGATTACCGCCTACATCCGAAACGCGAGTACCGAGTCGTGGAAGGGCACGGTTTCGTTTCAGATCGCCGAAGAAAACAATCCTGCGGCAGTCTGGACGCACTCCGCAGGGGAGGGTCTTTCCATCCCGGCACTAGCAGCCCGGACGATTTCCTTGGAAACAACCTTGACGAAAGCCAAGCTGTGGCACTTCGACAGCCCCAATCTGTATCGCCTCGAGTGTTCGATCGCAGATGACAAGGAGTCACACCGGTTCACGACGATCTTTGGCGTCCGCAAATTTGAGATCCGCGATGGAGCCTTTCACTTCAATGGCGAGCGCGTGCGCCTGATGGGCGTCGAGCGAATGGCAGGCAGCAATCCACAATTCGGCATGGCGGAGCCAACCGCATGGATCGACCACGACCACGACGACATAAAGCGCCTGAACTGTGTTTTCACGCGCGTCCATTGGCCCCAGGACAAACGCGTTCTCGATTACTGTGACCGTCATGGAATTCTCGTGCAGACCGAGGTTCCAGCCTGGGGACCCGACACATTCGCCGGTACGACGACTCGGCCGGAGGAGGACATCCTGCAGAATGGACTGGAGCAACTTCGCGAGATGATTGCCCGCGATCGCAATCATCCATCGGTCGTGGTTTGGGGGTTGTGCAATGAAATCAACGGACAGAATCCGCCCGCCTACCAGTTTGCCCAACGCATGTTAGAAGAAGCCAAGCGCCTGGACCCGGGCCGGCTATGTTCCTACGCGTCGAATTCGCTAGCCGAAACCCCAGAACGCGATGTCGCGGGCTTGATGGATTTCATTGAAACCAACGAGTACTACGGAAGTTGGGCTCCCGGAACGGCGGATGATGCGGCCCGGCATCTGGATGCCCTTCACACCGCCTTTCCCGACAAACCCATTGTGGTCTCTGAATATGGGTACTGCGCCTGCACTGCGGATCGACCCGAAGGCGATGAAAAGCGAGTGGAGATCCTGGCTACCCATCAAAACGCAATCCGATCAAGGGATTTCGTCGCCGGAGCAATCTTCTTCTGTTACAACGACTATCGCACGCATATCGGCGATCGTGGCTTAGATTCCTGTCGGCAGCGCGTCCACGGTGTGGTCGACATCTACGGAGCTCAGAAGCCGTCCTACGAACATCTCCGGCAAGAGTCGAGCCCGATCGAATCCCTCACCCTCAAACCTCAGGGGAACAGATTCGAAGTCCAGATCAAAACCCGGCCTGATTTTCCCCTGTACACGCTCAAGAGCTACAAGCTGCGAGGAATATTTTTCGGTCAAGGCAATATCCCGATCGAACTACAAGAGGTGACTCTGCCGCACCTTACACCCGGCAGCGACACCAGATGGGAGTTGGCGTTCGGCGTGTCTGAGGCACCGGTCCGCGTTCACATTGACGTGCTGCGGCCAACCGGCTTCTCAGTTCGTTCGCAGGATTGGAAACCGTAGCGACGAGATGAGGAATCTTGCTGAGGGCTCTACCCTCAATTTCGGAGTTCTCGTTACCGTCGCGCTTGAGGTTGTGCTCCATCGTGGGTACGGACCAACAGAAAGCAAGCCCAATTAGCAACATTCTTCGTTTTTCGCACGCTGATCTCTGGAACGAACAGTGCCTGCTGCCGCCGCTTTTGGGTAGGGTTACTTTCCTCGCCTCTGTTGTGGGGAGTAAGATCAATCAAATTTCTGCGCAGGGCAAAAGGCCGTTGGAAAAGGAGGTTCCGTATGGTGTACTCCGACCCGGCGATGCGTGGGTCGTACGCTGTCCTGATTCTGATCGCGTGTCTTGCGTGGTTAAGCACTCTTTCCCCCGCCCAGAACCCTGGTCAAAAGGCTGTAGCAACAACGCGCGAAGCGGGTCTCGCCGCCTGGCAGCAGGTCTTCTCTGTCCTCACCTACCCGCGCTGTATCAATTGCCACACGGCCACGAACTATCCTCAACAGGGCGATGACCGGCATCGTCATCTGTTCAACGTCGTTCGTGGACCGGGAGGGAAAGGTGTAGCCGGCCTCAACTGTGCTACGTGTCATCAGTCGGCCAATGCTGATAGCACCGGTGTTCCTGGAGCGTACAACTGGCACCTGGCACCCCTTTCCATGAGGTGGCAGGACAGGAGCGACAACATCCTGACGAGCCCAGATGTTTGCCGGTCTCTTAACGATCGTTCCAACAATGGCAGCCTGGACGGCCCCGGCATCTTGCGGCACCACGAGACGGAACCTCTGGTACTCTGGGCGTTCCAGCCGGGACGCCACCGCGACGGCACGGAACGTTCTCTGCCGCCGCTCACGCACGAACAATTTGTTGCGGCGACGCGGATATGGGTCGACGCAGGAATGCCCTGTCCGCAGTAAGTATTGAATCCGGAGGCTTCGATGCAGACCTACAGGCTCAACGTAAACGGTCAAGCCAAGGAACTCACCGTCGACCCTGGCACCCCACTGCTTTGGGTGCTGCGTGAAGATCTGAAGATGACCGGTACCAAGTACGGCTGCGGCATCTCCGCATGTGGTGCGTGCACCGTGCACGTGGCGGGGGTGGCGACCCGGTCCTGCGTGGTTCCGGTTTCGCTGATCGGCGACCGGCCCATCGTGACCATCGAAGGCATCGGACAGGATCGTGTGGGCCGCGCAGTTCAAGAGGCCTGGGTCAGGGAAGATGTTGTGCAGTGCGGCTACTGCCAGAGCGGTCAGATCATGAGCGCTGTCGCTTTGCTCAAGAGCCGACCGCGACCGACTGACGCGGACATTGAGCAATCCATGGGCGGCAACCTCTGCCGCTGTGGCACCTATGTCCGCATTCGCAAAGCCATCAAGGCTGCCTCGCAGCAGTTGGCATAAAGGAGAGCAAAATGTCGGCTATGACCGTCATCGGTCTCGAATCAGGTCTCAGTCGTCGCAGCTTCCTGCGCGTTTCGGCGACGGCTGCAGGCGGTTTGATCGTCTCGCTTTACCTGGACTCTCGACTGCTGGCCCAGGCTCCCCAGACAAAGGCCTATCCTCCGGATGCCTTCGTACACATTCTGGGGGACGGAAAGATTGTGATTCAGGTCAATCGCCTCGAGTTCGGCCAGGGAGTTCAAACCTCTCTGCCGATGATCCTGGCCGATGAGATGGACGCCGACTGGGAGCATGTGGTGGCCGATCTCGCACCTGCTGCCGATGTCTACAAGGACCCGGTTTATGGGATTCAAATGGTTGGCGGCTCTGGCTCCATCGCGCACTCTTTTCAGCAATACCGTGAACTGGGGGCCAAAACCCGCGCCATGCTGGTCGCCGCTGCCGCACAACAGTGGAAGGTGCCGGTTGCCCAATGTCGAACCGAGGCCAGCGTTGTGTATGGTCCGGGCGGCCGATCTGCCAAGTACGCCGACTTGGCCGAGACCGCGGCGCACGTACCGGTGCCGGACAATGTGCCGCTGAAGAGCGCATCCAACTTCAAGCTGATCGGCAAGGGTACGCGCCGGCTCGACAGCCGTCCGAAATGCGACGGCTCGTTGAAATTCGGCCTTGACCTCGATCTGCCCGGAATGAAAGTTGCGCTGGTGGCGCACCCTCCCATCTTCGGCGCAACACCCAAATCAGTGGACGACAAGGCGGCGCGGAGCATGCCGGGTGTGATGGATGTGTTCGCAATCCCTACGATCAGCCGAGGAACCGCAGTCGTCGTTGTGGCGGACAAGTTCTGGACCGCCAAGCAGGCACGCGATCGCCTTACGATCGATTGGGACTTCTCTCAAATCGAGCCGGCGGATACTGCGCAATTGTGGGCGAAGTATAAGGATCTTGCCGGCACTCCGGGCAACGTTGCGGTGATTCGCGGTGACCTCAGCGTGCTCGATGGCATCGCCGCCGCCAACCGGATCGATGCGGAATACGAGTTCCCGTATCTGGCTCACACTCCCATGGAACCACTGAACACTACCATCCGGTTTGACGACGATCACGCCGAGGTTTGGGCCGGTTCTCAATTTCAAACGATCGATCAAATCGCCATCGCCGAAACGCTCGGTCTGAAGCCGGAACGGGTCCTCTTTCAGACCGAGATGGCCGGTGGAGGTTTCGGGAGAAGAGCGACGCCTGATTCTCATGTGCAGCGCGAGGCAGCTGCCATCGCCAAGCATTGCAAAGGCGTTCCTGTAAAGCTCATATGGACCCGGGAAGACGACGTGCAAGGCGGTTACTATCGTCCCATGCACGCGCACCGGATCGAGATTGGGATCGGTGCGGACGGTATGCCTGTGGCATGGAGGCACGTGATCGTAGGACAGTCCATTGTAGCGGGCACTCCCTTTGCTTCCCTCCTCGTAAAGAACGGAGTGGATGAAACTGCGGTCGAGGGTGCCGCTGACAATCCTTATGAAATCCCTAACTTCAGCGTCTCAGCCCATCACCCCACGCTGAACGTGCCCGTTCTATGGTGGCGTTCGGTCGGGCACAGCCACACTGCTTTCGTGATGGAAACGCTGATCGATGAACTGGCTACTCGCGCTGGGATGGACCCCATTGCCTATCGCCGGAAGCTGCTCAAGCCGGATGCGAAAAAACTTCGGGTAGTGATCGATCTGCTGGAGGAAAAAAGTGCCGCCTGGCGGAATCACTTGGCAGAAGGCCACGCGGCCGGAGTTGCTTGCCATGAGTCGTTCGGTACAACGGTTGGCTGTGCCGTGGATGTCTCGGTCGAGAATAGGCGGCCGAAGATCCATCGCGTAACCGTCGCGGTTGAGTGCGGCATGGCCGTAAATCCACTGACGATCGAGAGCCAGTTTCAGGCTGGCATGGGCTTCGGCGTATCGCAATTGATGGCGAAAGGGGCGATCACCTTCAAAAACGGTCTGGCGGAGCAGAACAACTTCGACGGCTACACTCCACCGTACATGCCCGATGCACCGGTTGCCGTCGACGTTCACATCGTGCCAAGCACGGGAACACCCTCAGGATGCGGCGAACCACCAGTTCCGGTCATCTCGCCCGCCGTGGTAAATGCACTGTTTCGCTTGACCGGCAAGCGGTAC
>JASHSL010000511.1 GCA_030040855.1 Terriglobales bacterium | reverse complement strand
TCAGAGCATTCAGCAGTAAGCACCGCCGTCGGCACTTGTGAGAAAGAGGGTTTGCGTTAAGCTGCTAAGCGTGAATAAAAATGCCCCAGGTTAGCTTCCTGGGGCCGAGAACCCGCAGCATCAACCAACTTTGTCTAGGAGTGAATCAATGGCAACAGGTTCCAGTAAAAGCGTATCACCATCTTCGGTTCCGGCATCACAAAAATCGGATATCGAGAAACTCCTGCAATCCGGCTTAGGAGATTTCAGCCTGCGCGAACTCTTGGGTGTGCTGCTGTCCAGCCTGGCGCAGGCGGAACGCGGCACCTATTTGCAGAACCAGCCCAGCGATAAAGGCAATGGCTTTTATCCCCGCTCCCTGCTGGTCGGATCGGTACCTGTCGAGCTGGATGTGCCACGCTCGCGGAGCGGGCAATTTCGTCCCGCCTCCTTGCCGCCTGCCTATCAGAGGGGCTACAGCGAGGAAACCCAGTCCTTGCTGCTCGGCCTGCTCAGTTCCAGCCGATCGCTGTCCGCCGCCCGCGAGGCCCTGCGCAAAATGGGTCTGTCCAGCTCGCAGCAGGAACTGGACAGCATCGCCGCCGGCTTCATCGAAGAACTGGACCTGCGCAATACCCGCCCTCTGGATCCCGACCTGTTGGCCTTGTTTTTCGACGGCAAGTACGTCGAAGTCAAAGAGGGAGATCGCCTCAAACCGGCTTGTATCTATCTGCTGGTCGGGCTGGGTCGGGATGGCAAAAAGCGCGTGCTCGCCTGTGTCTGCAAGTCCGGCCGGGAGAATCTGGAAGACTGGAAGCTCGTCCTGCGCAGCTTGCTCGAGCGAGGTCTGCGCCGCGTCCTTATGGTCGTCCACGACGACTTCTCCGGTTTGTTGCCCATCACCAAGAGTCTGTTTATCGGCGCCGATGTTCAGCTATGTGTCGTGCACATGCAGCGCAACGCCAAAAATCACCTCTCCAAAACCGATTCTGCCGAATTCCAACAGCGTTGGCGTGCGCTGCGCTCCACGTGGGATGAACAGGTCGGCATCACCCAGTTCGAAGAGCTCTGCCAAAGATTCGATCCCCACTATCCTAGCTTCATGGCGGAACTGCGCAGGAAACGCGACCACTATCTCGCCTTTCTCAAATACCCCGATGCCATTCGGCGTTCCTTATCCACCACCAATGTGGTCGAGGCCGTAAACGGTCAGCTGGAAATCCTGCGCCGCAACAGTGGGGGTTACTTTCAATCCCAGGATACGGTCAAGCTTAAACTGGGAATTACCATCACTTCGCTGGAGAATGGGCGTTGGTCCAGCATCCCCGGTCGGGTGGAGAATTGCCTGCACCAGCTCAATGCCCAGTTCCAGATGCGGTTCGAATCCGAGACCCCGTAGCTTAGCTGCGCCACGACTTTTTGGAGTGTGCCGTTATAATCAGCAGGAACTGAGCGGAGGATAGGGCAATGCCGGAAGGCAACCCGAGCGCCGCCTCAGGGGCCTCAACCGATCGAGGATCCAGGGGGATGCCACGCCGCATCCCTCTTCTCTCTTTGGAGACAGATCCTCATCGGGAAGGCACCAAAGCGTTAAATCCTGGGGTGCGGGGCAAAGCCCCGCGACATCTCTCTCTCGACACAACTTTCTTGACAAGTGCCATCTCAAGGCAAAGCCTTGCTGCCCCACCACCCAGACCATCCCGATTCTCCCTTTTCCAGTTCTTCTAACTGTTCCCGCGGCGCTTCCCATAGCCCCCAGCCCATTGAATTTGCATAATTGCCTCCCCACGGCGGCTTCCTTCAAACGGCTGTATCGGATTCGCCCCACAATAACAACAGATAGCCTCCGCGCCTTCGAACTGGGGCGCATCCGATACAGCACTAGCGTTTCTGGACAACTTCCGAATCGCCGATGCTTAGGGAGCTAAGGGCGTTTCTCTTTGCTGATCAGGAGGAACTATAGGTTGCAGCTCTGGGATGGAGGCGAGCGGGGACGATTTACCAGCGAGTCTCCTAGTGTAGAATCAGCGTGCTTTACTTCAGGCGCGGAGTATTAACACGTGGACGACCTGGGGAAGACTAGTCTGATCGGTCGCAAACTCGCCCACTACCGGATCAGCACCGTAATTGGCGCGGGCGGCATGGGTGAAGTGTACCGTGCGACTGACACCAAGCTCGGGCGTGACGTTGCTCTCAAGGTTCTGCCGTCCGATATGGCGGGCGACCCGGACCGGTTGGCCCGCTTCCAGCGTGAGGCTCGCGCTATCGCCGCGCTCAATCATCCCAATGTGGTAACTGTCTACTCGGTCGAGGAAGCCGACAACGTCCACTTCATCACCATGGAATTGATCGACGGGCAGCCGCTCGATCGCCTGATCTCCACCGACGGACTCCCGGTTGATCGGATCTTCGAGATCGCCAATGCGCTGGCCGAAGCGCTGGCTGCGGCGCACGAGAAAGGCATCCTGCATCGCGATCTGAAGCCCGCCAATGTGATGGTGACGAGCGAAGGCCGCGTGAAGGTGCTGGATTTCGGCCTGGCGAAAGATGTCGGCACGGAAAGTTCCACCGACGCCACGCTGACGTCGGCCGGGCACACGCAGGCTGGCATTGTGATGGGGACTCCGGCCTACATGTCTCCGGAACAAGTCTCCGGACGAACGCTCGACCACCGCACCGATATTTTTTCCCTGGGAGTGATGCTCTATGAGATGGCCACCGGTCGCCGCCCGTTTGTGGGAACTTCATCGGCCGAGCTGGTTTCCTCCATCCTGCGCGACAGTCCTCCTTCGGTAACCGAGGTCCGACCGGAATTACCTGCCGACATTGGCCGCGTGATCCGCCGCTGCCTCGAGAAAGATCCCCGGCGCCGGGTGCAGACAGCGCGCGACGTCAGCAACGAATTCCGCGATCTAGCGCGGACCAGCACGCGCCTCATGCCGGTCTCCACTTCGACCGCACGTGCTGTGGCCGTCCCGGATTCCGGCGCAGCTCGTGCCGACGAAGGCTTCTGGGTCGCCGTGCTGCCGTTTAGGTACACCGGCAGCAACGCCAATCTGTCAGCCTCGGCCGATGGCCTCACGGACGACATCATCACCGGCCTCTCGAAGTTTTCCTATCTCCGCGTGATTGCCCGCAGTTCCTCTTCGCGCTATGCAGGCCAGTCGGTGGACGTCCGCACTGCCGGCAAAGAACTCGGCGCCCGCTACGTGATAGAAGGCAGCCTTCGCCAGGCGGGAAGCAAGCTGCGTTTGGCCGTGCAGCTGGTGGACGCAACGTCGGGCGCACATCTTTGGGCCGAGAACTTCGAGCGCAGCTTGAATCCCGACGCTGTCTTCGAATTGCAGGACGACCTGGTCCCCCGCATCGTCTCGACTGTGGCCGATATCAACGGAGTCCTGCCCCGCAGCATGAGCGAGGGTCTGCGTAGCCGTCCTCCCGGGCAGTTGAGCCCATACGAGGCCGTGTTGCGGAGCTTCGCTTATTTCGAGCGCGTTACGGCGGAAGAACTTGCCGCGGCGATGGCTGGTCTGGAGTCTGCAGTCGAGAAAGCGCCGCCCCATGGCGACGCATGGGCTATGTTGGCGTTGTTGTCCGTGCAACGGTACGCACAAGGATTCGGGCCGGAGACGGACTCGCTGGCCAGAGGCGCAGAAGCTGCCCGCAAAGCCGTTGAGGCGGCACCCGCGAACCATCTCGCCTGGTTCAGCCTTTCTCAGGTGTTGTTCTTTCAAAAGGAATTCCGAACCTTCCGCAACGCGGCGGAACGCGCGCTTGCGCTGAACCCAATGGACAGCAATTCTCTCGCGTTCCATGCCGAGATGCTGGCGTATTCGGGTGAGTGGGATCGGGGGATTGCTCTCGCGCAGCGCGCCCGTCAGCTCAATCCTCATCACCCCGGCTGGTACTGGCACGTCAACTTCAACCATGCGTACCGGCAGCGTGACTATCGGACTGCTCTCGAAATCGCCAGCAAGATGAACCAAACCAGCAACTGGGGAGCACATCTCCTGACGGCTGCAGCCTGCGGACAGCTAGGCGACCACGACGGAGCTACCAAAGCGTTTCGCCAGGTGCTGAAGCTCCGGCCTGACATCGCTGCTAGGGTGCGCACAGACGCAGACAAGTGGTTCGATGCCGACCACGCCGCCCACCTCCTGGAGGGCTTACGCAAGGCCGGGATGGAGACTCCCGATGCCGGTGCGATGCCGGCGTTCTCATCCGGTGCCGCTCCAGCGCGAACCGCATCGGGAGAAACCCGCGCCGCCGTTCGAGAGGATGAGGGTTTCTGGGTTGCCGTGATGCCGTTCAAGTACACCGGGGACAATCGCGATCTCAAAGCGTTAGTTGAAGGTCTGACGGAAGAAGTGATCACCGGACTTTCGCGCTTCTCCTACCTGCGTGTGATCGCGCGTGGATCGACCGCGAAATATTCCAGCGAATCGGGAGACGTCCGCGCCATCGGCAAGGAGCTAGGCGCTCGTTACATGATGGAAGGCACGCTGCGGCAGGCCGGTAGCAAGCTGCGTCTCACCGTCCAACTGGTGGACGCGACGGCCGGCGCGCATCTCTGGGCAGAAACCTATGAGCGGGCGTTCAGCCCCGAATCGCTGTTCGAGTTGCAGGATGATCTGGTCCCCAGGATCGTCTCCACCGTCGCCGACAGACATGGTGTTCTGCCGCACAGCATGAGCGAAGTGGTTCGAGCAAGAGACCCCGAACAGCTGACTCCGTATGAGGCAGTACTGCTTAGCTTCAGTTACGCCGAGCGCATCACGTCGGACGATCAGATAGCAGCCAAGGCATGCCTGGAACGGGCGGTTGCGCAAGCACCGGGTTACGCTGACGCGTGGGCGATGCTAGCGATGCTTTTTTGTGACGAATATGGCCTCGGGTTCAAACGGGAATTTTCGCTTCTAGAGCGCGCGCTGCACGCCGCGCGGCGAGCTGTAAAGGCCGGCCCCTCCAACCACCTTGCTTACCAAAACCTGGCCTACGCCCATTTCCTTCGCCGAGAGTTTGGCCCCTGCAGAAGCGCCGCCGAGCGGTCCCTGGCGCTCAACTCCATAGACGGCGCCAATGTCTGGTTCATGGGCCTAGTGATTGCTTACATGGGCGATTGGGAGCGAGGTTGTGCGCTCGTCGAGCGGGCGATGCAGCTGAACCCGAACTTCCCCGGAAAGTATCGTTACCCCATAGTGGCCAATGCATATCGCAAGGGTGACTATAGGGGCGCGTTGAACGAAGCACTAAAAATGAACCTGCCCGATGTTTTCTACACGCCATTGTTGGCTGCTGCGGCCGCCGGGCAGCTCGGGGAAAAAGAGGTAGCCGACGAGGCTTTGCGTGAATTGCTGGAGTTGAAGCCCGACATCGCAGCCATTGCGCGTGAGAACCTCGGGAAATGGTTTCGGCCGGAACTTGTGGAGCATTTCATCGAAGGCCTCGCCAAAGCGGGGCTGAAGATCCGCGAAGATGTCCCCGCAACGGTGACTCAATCCGGGACTGCGTCGGCACGAACTACCTCCGGTGCGACGCGCGCCGACGAGGGTTTCTGGCTGGCTGTCTTGCCGTTCAAATGCACGGGCAGCAGTGCCGATCTAAAAGCTCTGGCCGAAGGGTTAACCCAGGAAGTCATCACCGGGCTTTCGCGTTTTTCCTACCTGCGCGTGATCGCCCGCGGATCCACAGCGAAATATTCCAGCGAATCGGGAGATGTCCGCGCCATCGGCAAAGAACTTGGGGCACGCTATGTGATGGAAGGCAGCCTGCGGCAGGCGGGAAACAAGCTGCGGTTCGCCGTTCAACTGGAAGACAGCGTCTCCGGCGCGCATCTCTGGGCAGAGACGTATGAGCACGCCTTCACTCACGAATCCGTTTTCGACGTGCAGGACGATCTTGTTCCCCGCATCGTTGCCACAGTCGCCGATCAGTACGGAGTTCTGCCGCGCAGCATGAGCGAGGTGCTTCGTAACAAGAGTGAAGACGCCCTGACTCCGCACGAGGCCGTACTTCGCACCTTCAGCTACTTCACTCGGATCACGCCCGAGGAACACGCCATAGTCAGAAGAATTCTCGAGCGCGCCGTCCGCGAAGCGCCCGATCATGCCGATAGCTGGGCGATGCTCTCCATGATCTATCGTGGCGAGTTCGCGCAGGGATACAACGCAGGTCCGAATCCGCTGGACCGCGCTCTGGCATCGGCGCAGCGCGCCGTGGATCTCGCCCCAACGCACGCCCTAGGCCACTACTCGCTGGCCGCGGTGCACTTCTTCCGCAAAGAAAAGGTTTCGTTCCGGGTCGCGGCCGAGCGCGCACTGTCGCTCAACCCGCTGGATGCTTCTGTGAAGGCTTACCTCGGAATGCTGATCGCCGTATCGGGTGAGTGGGACCACGGCTGCCAGATGGTTGAGTCCGCCATAAAGCTGAATCCCAACTGCCCGGGATATTTTTATATCACAGGGTGCTGCAATGCCTATCGGCAGGGCAAGTACGAGGAAGCGCTCGAGGGCCTAGCTCGTGCCAACATGCCCAACTACTTCCACTTTCCCGCGATGCGGGCGGCGGCGCTCGGCCAACTCGGCCGCCACGATGAAGCGCGCAAAGCACTGCAGGATCTATTGGCCCTCCGTCCTGATTTCGCTGCCGCAGCGCGGCAGGAGTATGCCAAGTGGTACGACTCCGCACTGGTCGAGCACATGATTGACGGCCTGCGCAAGGCGGGGCTCGATATTCCCGGCGAGGAAGCCTCTTCTGTCTTGACCCCAGCAGCCCCCAGTTCAACCGCGAAACCGGACTCTGGCGCGACCCGCGCCGCGATTCCGGAAGACGAAGGCTTCTGGGTCGCCGTGCTGCCGTTCAAGTACACCGGCAGCAGCTCCGATTTGAAAGCTCTCTCCGAGGGATTGACGGACGAAATCGTAACCGGGCTTTCGCGTTTCTCCTACCTGCGCGTCATCGCGCACGGATCAACTGCAAAGTATGCCAGCAAGTCTGGCGATACGAGCATCGGCAAGGAACTGGGTGCACGTTATGTGATGGAGGGAAGCATTCGTCAGGCCGGGTCGGCTCTGCGGATTTCCGTGCAACTGGTCGATGCCCTCACCGGAGCGCACCTCTGGGCTGAGACTTACGAACGCACTTTCCGCAGCGAGGATGTCTTTGCGCTGCAGGACGATCTTGTTCCTCGAATCGTCTCCACCGTCGCTGATGCCCACGGCGTTTTGCCGCGGACTATGCGCCAGGCCGTGAGCGGCAAGAATCTCGCGGAGCTGACCCCGTACGAGGCGTTGCTGCGCACGCTGAGTTATTACGACCGCCTAAGCGCCGAGGAACATGCCATTGCCCGGGTATGCGCCGAACGCGCCGTCCAGTTGGCTCCGAATTACTCGCAAGCCTGGGCTGTGCTCGCTCAGGTGTACGCGGGCGAATACGGACACTTCTTGAACCCGCAGCCGCAACCGCTGGAGCGCGCTCTGAAAGCCGCGCAGCGCGCCGCGGACCTCGACCCTTCCAATGCCGGCGCGCATTGTGCCCTGGCTTTCACATTGTTCTTACGCAAGGAACTCCAGGCTTTCCGAATTGCCGCGGAGCAGGCCCTGGAACTCAATCCGTATGCTGCCGGGGAAGGCGCAGTCCTGGGGCTCTGCATGGCCTACTCCGGAGACTGGGAGCGCGGCTGCGCTGTTGTAGAAAGAGCCATGCAAATCAATCCCCGCCTTCCAGGCTGGTGCCGGTTCCCGGCGTTTTACAACGCATATCGGAAAAGGGATTACCAGGGCGCGATACGGATCGGGCTGAAGTTCAATCTTCCTAATCTCTCCAGTGCACATGCCGCAATGGCGGCTGCCTACGCCCAAGCCGGAGACCGTTCAGCGGCACAAAATGAGTTGCAGGAATTGCACCGGCTTATGCCCAACACGGCAGATGCCCTGGAACGCATCCGGCGATGGCAACTTCCAGAAATGGCCGAGCACCTCATTGACGGCCTGCGCAAGGCCGGGCTGGAGACTCCGGAGGTTCAGAAAGAGGATCAGAAGCAAACTTCCAGCGGCCCGGTTCCTTTCGCACAGTCCATCGCTGTGCTGCCTTTCGCCAACATGAGCGATGACAAGGAGCAGAATTACTTCAGCGACGGTCTCGCCGAAGAGATCATCAACCTGCTGGCGCAGATTCCCGCGCTGAAAGTTATCGCCCGTACTTCGGCTTTCGCCTTCCGCGGCAAGGAGCAGGACATCCGGGGCATTGCCGAAGCTCTGGGCGTGAACACGGTTCTTGAAGGCAGCGTGCGCCGCTCAGGGAGCCGCATTCGCGTCACCGCTCAGTTGATCAACGCCGCAGATGGGTCCCATTTGTGGTCGGAGCGATATGACCGGGAACTGAGCGACATCTTCGCCGTTCAGGATGAGATCTCGGCGGCAATCGCCAAGGCTTTGCGAGTCAAGCTCTCCCGGGAAGCTGCGCCTCAGCGTTATATGCCGAAGGTTGAGGCCTATGAGGTGTATCTGAAGGGCCGGTATCAACAGGTCCAGATTACGCCGGAGTCGCTGGAACTGGCTCGGCGATACTATGAGCAGGCGATTGAGCTCGATCCGAATTTCGCACTGGCTCATCTCGGGCTGGGGTATTACTGGTTCCTCTTAACGCACTTCGGCCGGCGCCCTGCCGATGAATGTGTGCCCGCAACACGTGCCGCCGTCCAGCGCGCGTTGCAGATGGATTCGTCCCTTCCGGAGGCCCATGCGCTCCTGGGCTTTCTGGCGGCTATGTACGACGGGGATTGGGCCGCCGCCGAGCGCCACTTCGACTTTCCCCTGGCAAAACAAGCCAGTTTTGAGCTTCTCCGACCGATGTATGGCGGGTTTCTCTACTTGCGTGGTCATGCGGAAGAGGCGATCAAGCTGGCACAGCGCGCGATTGAAGAGGACCCGCTCGACGTATGGGCCCACATGAATCTGCACGCCTACCTGCAGGCCGCCGGCCGCGACGATGAAGCCCTCGAGCAATTGAAGAAGGTGGTGGAACTGGACCCGAATCAGGTCGTGGCTCTCGTCTCGATGGTGATGATCTACGCCGATAAAGGCGACCTTGCGGAAGCCCTGAAGATTGCGCACCGCGCCTATGCGGTGGGGCCGTGGTTCCCCGATACCATTGGCCTGCTCGCCGCACTCCTGCGGCGCAATGGAGAAGAAGAGGAATCGAAATCCCTCGCCAAAGAGCTTGGTTCCGGCGAGGCCCTTGGCGATGCCCGTGCCCATGCGCTTTTCCACCTGGTCTGCGGCGAAATCGACCAGGGAGCCGACTGGGTAGAAAAGGCGGTCCAACAACGCGATTCCTCAATGAGGTTTTATCTCCGCTTTGTGATCTGCAAAGGGTTGAGAGCCAGCCAGCGCTGGCCAAAAATTGCCAGGATGGTCAATCTTCCGGCCTGAACCGCCGGTCCAATCAAGGGACACGGAAGTGATCTGAACCTCGGCCCGAAGAGATCAGTTACTGACAAGTTGGCTTATTGCACATGACGCACGCTCCGCGGCTGTGAACTCCGTTTCTTGTCGGATGACGGGCAATATGGAGGTTAAACCATAAAGAGCCAGGCGGGCCATAAGTCCTAGTGTTGTATCAGAGGCGACCGCAGAGAGAGATTGGTAGCCTCATCGGAATCTGCGGGCGGTCGCTTCTGATACAACGACTTGAAGGAAGCCGCTCGCGTTTGCGGCGGACGCTATGGAATTTCAATCGACTTTCGTTCGGAAGTCGTTGAAAGGGAGGGTATTATCGTGAAATCGGAAGTACATCGATCTGACCATAAAGCGGAGCGCACGATTGCCTAATCCTAACCGGAGACCGACCGTTGTACAAGACTTCTTAGTCTCGAATCTCCGATGTCGCTTGCTTCGGGCACGCGATAGCGTCCGCCGCAGAGCGGCTTCGTTTCTGGACAACTTCCGGACGGCCGATCAACCAGGATTGATTGCGGCCGCAGCGATCCAGAGTGCACATCCTCCAGCATCCCACCACGCGCTGAACCAGGACGGACGCACGGTACGCGCCCAGCCTTTGATTGACTAAGCGTTCAAGTCGGCTTGGAGGACTCGAAGCCCGATCTGATAGTGGGAAATGGTCCGGCCGATCATGAGCGATGGCAGCTTTCTAATCGCCTCATCTTATGGACGAGGAAGTCCTTTTGCAGAATCTACGACATCGGCGAAGAAAACGGCCGTGCCTTCATCGCGATGGAGTTTCTCGAAGGCGTACCGCTGAAGCACCGCATCGTGGGTCGTCCCATTGAGATGGACGAAGTGCTCTCACTCGCCATCGAGATAGGATGGGCTCGAGGCTGGTCACGCCAAGGGCATGGTCCATCGCGACATCAAGCCGGCATATTTTCGTTACCTCCCGCGGCCACGCCAAGATTCTCCACTTCGGACTCGCCAAGCTCGGGGCGGTGTCTGCCAAAGATGCGCAGAGCACGCAGACCTTACTGGACGCCGAACACCTGACGAGTCCCGGCATGGCGGTGGGAACGATTTCTTACATGTCACCGGAAGCAGGTGCGAGCCAAGGAACTGGACGCGCGCAGCGATCTGTTCTCGTTTGGCGCCGTGCTGTATGAAATGGTCAGCGGGACGCTGCCGTTTCAGGGCGAAAGCTCGGCGGTCATCTTTGAAGCGATCATGAACCGGGCGCCGATTTCTTTGGTGCGGCTCAACTCTGCGATATCAGCATGCTTCCGACATGCGGGCCGAACTCCAGCGGCTGAAGCGCGACACAGAAATGCGCGAGCAATTGTTTCGCACCACCGGGACCGACCTGACTCAGATCGATGGGATCGATGTTCTGACCGCGATGACAGTGATCAGCGAAGCGGGATGGGACATGAGCAAATGGCCCAGCGAAGACCATTTCGTTTCCTGGTTACGACTTTCTCCGGACAAAATCAGTGGCCACCGGGTAATTGGCAAAGGGCGACTGCCCACGAATAACCAGCTGAACCTGGTTTTGCGCATGGCCGCCCTTAGCTTGCGGCAAAGCGATAGCTATTTGGGGGCACAATTCCGCCGTTGGATGCTCCCGTGGCGATCAAGGCCATGGCGGCCAAGCTCGCTCGGTTGATCTATCACATGCTGCGCTTCGGCATGCACTTCGTCGATCAAGGAGCGGAGGTCTACGAGGCGGCACATCACCAACGCGAGATCCACCATCTCAAGCGGAAGGCTGCCAGCCTAGGATTTCAAATTATCGAAGCTGCAGCATCCTAGACCGGGACAACCACGGCCACCGAGCTCTCTCACGTGACTTTGTGGAGAGGTGCGGGTAATCGTGTGCCATCAGTCGGCTAGGTTTCGGATGGCCGACGATACGACAGCAGTCGTTCACTATGAGAACTGTGGATCGCGATCTTCAACTATCGCACTAACCAGCTCGATCAATTCTGCGATAACGGGATTCGGTAGTGCATCGTGGGTCAGGCTCCCGCAGAAGGCTATCAGATCGATAATGCGTGCCAATCGACGCCAGCCACTGGGTAACCGGCCGCGCGCCTGCAAGTATCTTTCGAAAAGTGTGGCTCAACTTTGGGTCGCGAGAAAGTTTCGTAGCGCAAAACCGATCACCCCAGCCAACATTTGCCGCGCTTCGCGTCGCAGGACCATCTCCATCCCAACGATGCGGGCTATCAAGCCATGGCAGACGCCAACAACCTCACCGGGTTGCAATAGGGAAGATCCGGCCGCTCTACTTAGCGGCGCAAGCACCACGGGAGCCACTTCGGTAAGTCCCCTAGTGGGTGACGAGCAAACCGGAACTAATGCCTCTGGATTGGCCAAACGTCCTTCCACGTAACTTCTGATAGGCAGAGCCGCGTACAGGTACTGGCCCCTGAGTAGCCACGGTTTCGCTATACTATCCACCAACCGTCTAGATCACTTGCCGTAGTTTGGCGCAACCTGAATCTCCCACCGCCCGTGGAGGTTACGAAATGCGTGATGATGACCCGGTAAGAACAGAGGGTGAAGATCATTCCCTAGAAAACCAGAAAGGCAATTCAGATCGTTCCGGCGTTTCGCGACGCGACTTCCTCAAAATCTCCAGTATCTCCGTGGCCATTCCACTGCTGACTCGACCCAAGATGGTCTTGGCTGCGGGGCAGGAAGTTCCCGTGCATGGCCCGGGCCTGGTTCCCATGGAGTTCTCCATTAATGGCAAGAGCTACAAGGCGGAGCTGGAGCCGCGCGTCACACTGCTCGATGCACTCCGCGATCAATTCCAACTGACCGGAGCAAAGCGGGTCTGCGATCGTGCCGAGTGCGGCGCCTGCACGGTGCTAATGGACAACAAGCCCGTCTATGCCTGTGCCGTGCTTGCCATTGAGGCGCAGCACAAAGCCATCACCACCGTCGAATCTCTGACGCAAGAAGGCAAATTGCACCCGGTGCAGCAGGCCTTCGTCGACAATGACGCCTCGCAGTGCGGTTTCTGCACGCCCGGGTTCGTCGTTGCTTGCAAAGCGCTTCTCGATGCGCATCCGCATCCTACGCCCGACGACATTCGCCGCGGTCTCAGCGGCAATCTTTGCCGCTGCGGTACTTACGCAGGCATCCGCCGGGCCATCGCGCAGGTTGCGCAGAAAGGAGCCTGACCTATGCCGGATTATGCATGGCCTGATGCTGAACACCGCACCTTAATCGGCAAACGCACCACTCGCGTGGATTCTCCCCTGAAGGTTTCCGGACAGGCGAAGTACACCTACGATGTGCATCGTCCTGGGATGCTTTATGGCAAGGTGGTGCGTTGTCCTTACGCCCACGCCAAGGTCGTGAGCATTGACACCAGCGCGGCGGAAAAGATGCCCGGGGTCAAAGCTGTGCAGGTCGTGCAGGGGCCGGGCTCCAACATTCACTGGGCGGGAGATGAGATTGTTGTGGTTGCTGCGATCGATGAGGGCACCGCAGAAGATGCAATGCGCGCCATCAAGGTGCAATATCAGCAACTTCCGCATCTGGTCAGCGATGCTGAGCCGCCCGCAGGCAGCGCCCAGGAGCAAGGTCCACTCAGTCTAGATGATATTGGCGACATGTTCGACAACCAGGTGCCCCCCCGGCAGATAGTCAGCCAGATTCAGCAGTATGGACTTAGCGAAAAGCCCACCGACGACGCGTTGAAAGAAATGAAGGAGGATGGGGCGCCTGACGAGGTGTTGGAAGCTCTTCGCAGCGCCACCATTCATCCCGAAGCTGGAAAAGGGACTCCCTCGAACTACCAAAAGGCTGCGACACAAACGACGGGCGACCCTGACAAAGCATTCGCTGAGGCCGAGGTCGTCTCCGAAGGTCTCTACGGTATTCCCCTCATTACGCATTGTTGCCTCGAAAGCCACGGCTCGATTTCCGAGTGGACGGATCATGATCACGTGTTCACCCACATTTCCACGCAGAACGTTTCGGGCATCGCTGGACAGATGGCCGAGCCGCTGAACATTCCCGCCACCAATATTCACGTTCATCAGGACAATGTCGGTGGAGGCTTCGGCAGCAAGTTCTCTCCCGATCGCTGGGGAATCTTCACCGCCGAGATTTCCAAGAAAGCAGACGGCAAGCCAGTCCGCTACATGCTGGAGCGCGACGCGGAACTGAAGGTCGCCGGTGCCCGGCCTTCTGCCTATGCTCGTGTCAAGGTGGCCGCGAAGAGGGACGGCACGCTGACCGCCTGGCAGTCCAACTCCTGGGGAACTGGCGGTCCGGGCGGTGGTGGAATGCCGCCGATCCCCTATGTTTTCAGCGTTCCCAATCAGCGCCTGGAACACACTGCCATCCGCAACAACATCGGTCCGGCGCGAGCCTGGCGCGCTCCCAACCACCCGCAAGCGGCCGTGCTCACCATGTGCGCCCTCGATGACCTTGCCGCCAAGCTGAACATGGATCCGGTCGACTTTTTCGGCAAGAACCTCAACCTCACCAAAGCTCGCGAGAACACCTACCGGGAAGAGCTAGCCGTCGCCGCCGAACTGATGGGCTGGAAAGAGAAGTGGCACCCTCGCCCCCAGGCAATCGACGGCATTGTGCGTGGGGTGGGCTTGTCGATGCACACCTGGGGAGGCCGCGGGCATGCCAGTGACTGCGACCTGACCATCTATCCCGATGGCTCGGTCGAACTCAAGATGGGCACGCAGGATCTGGGCACGGGAACTCGAACCTGCATTCTAGTCGTCGCGGCTGACACTCTCGGGATCCCGATGGAGGGCATTCAGCTGTTGATCGGCGATACGAATTATCCACCCTCCGGAGGATCGGGCGGCTCTACGACGATTGGCGGTGTAAGCTCCTCGACTCGTCGCGCGGCTGTGGATGCGCGCGACGCGCTCTTTGCCAAGGTCGCGCCCGCACTTAACGCTGAGCCCGATCAGCTCGAATGTAAGAACGGCCGACTGAGCGTGAAGGGCGATCCCAGCCGCGCCCTGAGTTGGAAGGAAGCTTGTTCCAAACTTGGCGCCATGCCGATCACGGTGCGAGGCAAGAATCCTGACCGCAGCAAGCCTCCCGACCTCACCAACAGTGGCGTTGGCGGCGTGCAGATGGCGGAAGTGGAAATCGATTCTGACACGGGCGTTGTCAAGGTCAGGAAAATGGTCGCGGTCCAGGATTGCGGTTTCATCATCGACCTCAAAACAGCTGAGACTCAGTGCTACGGCGCCATGATCATGGGCATCAGCTACTCGCTTTATGAAGAAAAAGTGATGGATCCAACGACCGGCCGCATGCTGAATCCGGATATGCAGTTCTACCGTCTGGCTGGTTTCAGTGACATCCCCGAATTGGTCGTGCACATGATGACCGGCAAGGGATATGACGAACGCGGCGTCATCGGACTGGGCGAGCCCCCGGTGATTTCGCCCGGGGCTGCGATCTCCAACGCAGTTGCCAATGCCATGGGAGTGAGAGTGCCATTCCTTCCGCTTACGCCCGACCGTGTGCTAACGGCGTTCGAGCAGAAAGGACGTGTGTGATGCGACCTTTTGAATATGTGAGCCCATACAGCAGAAAGCAGGCTATTAGCTTGCTGGGCCCAACCTGGGGAAATACAGAGGTCCTCGCGGGTGGAACCGATTTGCTGGCGCTGATGAAGGACGACGTGGTCACACCCAAACGGCTTGTAAACATTAAAGACATCGCGGATCTCCGGGGCATTTCCTCCGACGCGCAAGGTTTGCGGGTCGGTGCGCTCACGACCTTGGGCGAGTTGGCCGACAATGAAAACGTAAAGAAGAACTATCCCTCCTTGTCGGAGGCGTTGCTCGAAGCTGCGAGCCCGCAGATTCGGAACATGGCGACCATTGGCGGGAATCTTTGCCAGCGGCCACGCTGCTGGTATTTTCGCAATGGATTAGGTCTGTTGCCCAAAGACGAAAGCGGAAAAGAATTGGTCGAAGCTGGCGAGAACCGCTATCACGCCATTCTTGGCAACCAGGGAGAGGCAAAGTTTGTGAGCCCTTCGACCGTGGTGCCCATGCTAATTGCCTACGGCGCCAAGATTCGCCTGGAAGGAGCAAAGGGAAAACGCGAGCTTCCGTTGGAGAAATTCTTCGTGATTCCGAAGACTGAGAGTGAGCGCGAACACGATTTGCGGCCGAATGAGATCGTGAGCGAGATCGTAATCCCGCCCGCTTCGGACCTGAAAGCTGCCCACTACGAAGTGCGGCAGAGGGAAGCCTTTGATTGGCCGCTCGCTGTTGCCGCCGTCACGCTCAAAATGCAGGGCTCGAACGTGCAATCAAGCAGAATCATTCTGGGATACGTTGCACCGGTTCCATGGCCTTCTCCGGAGGCCGAGCATGCCATGTCCGGCAAACCTGTAAATAAGGAGACTGCGCAAAAGGCAGCCGACGCCGCCCTGGCAAAAGCCACCCCGCTTAGTCACAACGCGTACAAAGTGAAGTTGGCCAAAGTTGCTGTGGATCGAGCCATTTTGAAAGCCGCGGGAGGTACGGCATGATCAAAGAACCGGAACGCTTCAACACCAATCATCCGAAGCTGTGTTCGGCGTTGCGCTGGAAGGGTCAATTCATTCTCGCCGAGCCTGATCCCACGGTGCCTGCCTGCAATGATGGCTTATTCTGGTGCCTGCACACGCAGACCTGCATTGGTCCTGATGGGGAAGTGGCCGAGCCGGGCAATTGCAGTTCGAAAAGCCGCACCTGTCATGGCACCGGGAAATGCGGCTAGTAGGGGGGACTTTCCCGCCGCTCTTTCGCAAAAAGCGCGAAAGAGCGGCGGGATCTGAGTTGAGGTTTTACGGTCCTCCGGTCTGGGGTTTGCATCTGAAATAAGAAGTGAGAGGTTCATTATGCCATTTGCAAAGTGGATGATTGTTGTTTGTATCGTGGGGTTCTTTTCCATCTCTGTCGCCGCGGAGGAAATTCGCGGCGATTATTTGGAGACGCGGAGCGCCGATGTTTACACTGGCCAATGTTTTGCCAATGGTGAGGTCAACCTCGTCGGCAATGAGGCCATTCTGGCCTGGCATGTTCGCAGTGGAGGCTGGGACGGGGTGCCGCTTGAAGGATTGACGGTTGCAGCGGCCGTTCGGGCCAATGGGACGTTAGGCGATCCCTATGAGAACCCTTATCCCGCGAAGGCTGTGCTGCTGGTGGACGATCAAGCTTCCGCACAGCAACAAGCCGCCCTGGTGCATTTTGCCCAACATATGGGTGGAGAGCTCTTGAAGAACGTGGCGGAGGTGATTCCCACGCAGATGGAGCTCGTGGTAAACGCCGAACACCACGGAGCCGCCATGCTGCGGGCCGGCAGGTTCGCTACGATCCAAACACGCGGCATCGGTGATCAGGATCATCTGTGCGGCAATGAAGTGACCTTCTATCCGCCCCTGACTGAAACTGCGCACTCCATGCCGGCTGTGGCGTTGACCGATTCTTACTCCGGTCCTGGTTTGGGTGTGTCGTGGGACCTTCACGGCAAGCGTAGCGCATTTGTCGGAACATTCGCTCGGTAAACAATGGGAGCGAGATTGCGAAAGAACAAAGCGCCACTGGCCACGATTCTTATCGTCTTGGTGCTCTCGCTGCTGTCTGCCGCACAAAACGGCAAAGTCGAGAGCATGGGGCCACTGACCGATAGCGCCGTTCCCGAGAAGGTTCGCCAGAGCCTGGAGGCAAAAGGATATCGGCTCACGCTCGATGACGCCAAACCTTCCTGCGAGCTCTGGCTGCGAAAGAACGTTCCGGCGCAAGCTAACAAGAACGCGGAGCTAGCCTACCCACAGTTTGCAGAGTCCACATTGCTTGGGGTAATGCACTTCCCACAAGCGGCAGCCGACTTTCGAGGGCATCCCATTCCGGCAGGCTTCTACACCTTGCGTTACGAACTTCTTCCCGATGACGGCAATCACCTAGGAGTGGCTCCCAATCGGGACTTCGTGTTAGTCATTCCCGCGCAGTTCGACCCCGATCCCAACGCCACGTTCAAGTTTCAAGAACTGGTGACCATGAGCGCGAAGACAGCGGGCACAAAACACCCCACTCCTCTGAGCCTGCCTCCCGCAGACAAGCCGTCATCCGGAACCGTGACCAAGGACGACCAGGACCACTGGATTTTTTCGGCTTCTTTGCAACTGGCGTCGGGCGAGGAACTCCTTTTTGCACTCATAGTAAAGGGGACCGCCCAGCAATGACTCGCCACTCGGTCGTCTGAACTGACGCATGCCCAAGCAAGCTCCGCCGACCGGGCGTTGCGCCGGAGTGTTTCACCCCTGCCCCTACTTGCGACGGCATCCTGGGCGGAATCGAGTCACAAGCGAAGCATTGTGGAGACAACGAGGGCACAGTTTACACCGCCGTGGTTTGAGCTTCTGCGACGAGGCAGAAAGTGGGATAAAGAGCATGCGTGATCGAAGCCTTGCGAAATGCAGATCCTCGAAAAAATGGGCAGCGATTGGTCGGTTATGCCGAGAACTCGGCGGTTGCGTGTTTACGATTCCCATGAAAGAATCCTCCGCATGTTCAAGCCGGGGATGATCTCTGCTTTTCTTGCAGTCCTGCTCAGTTTTTCTGCGAGCGCCCAAACCACGCGGCCGGCTGCTGAAAGGCAGCTCGCCTACGATATCTATAAGCAGTTTGTTGAAATTCAATCCGGCTATACCACAGGTGCGACTACGCCTGTTGCGGAAGCCGCAGCCTCTCGGCTGAGGGATGCAGGATTTCCGGATTCCGAGATTTTCATTGGAGGCGTGATCCCGACAAAAGCGAACCTCGTAGTCCGGTATCACGGCACGGGAGCCGGTAAACCAATTCTTCTTCTCGCGCATACCGATGTGGTAGAAGCCAAGCGCGAAGATTGGAGTATGGATCCTTTTCAATTCATCGAAAAGGATGGCTTTTACTACGGCCGCGGCACGGCTGACGATAAAGCCCAGGCCGCCGTTTGGATCGCCAATCTCATTCAATATAAGAAGGAGGGACTCAAGCCCGATCGGGACATCATTGTCGCTCTTACGGCTGATGAGGAGGGAGGCGGCCCCTACAACGGAGTTGAATGGTTGCTGAAGAACCATCGCGATTTGATAGAAGCGGAGTACGCTCTAAACGAAGGCGGCTGGGGCGAAGAAAGTAAGGGGAAGAAAGTATCGAATGACCTACAGGTGAGTGAGAAATACGTTATCAACTTCCGATTGGAAGTGCGCAACAAGGGCGGCCATAGTTCTCTGCCCGTGCCGGACAATGCCATCTATCGTCTCGCCGGCGCACTTGACCGGCTTTCGAAATTCGGATTTCCGCTCAAAACCAATGCGCTTACGTCCGCATATTTTCAGGAGATGTCGAAAATCGACAACGGTCCCTACAAGAATGACCTCGCCAGAGTCGCTGAGAACTCTCCCGACGCGATGCAGCGCGTGGCAGCGGCATCGCCTGCCTGGAATGCTACCCTGCGCACCACGTGTGTTGCGACTATGCTCGAAGGCGGACATGCTCTGAATGCCCTGCCACAACTCGCGGCTGCAACCGTTAATTGCCGCGTCTTGCCAGAAGACACAGTCGAGTACGTCGAGAGCACACTTCGTACCGTCATCGCGGACGATCAGGTAACCGTGAAAATCCTCCGTGAACCACATCCCGGTCCGAGTTCACCGCTTCGCTCCGACCTCGTTGATGCGGCGCGCCAACTCACCGACAAACTGTGGCCAGGGGTCCCGGTCGTACCGATCATGGTGATGGGCGCAACCGACGGCGCCTATTTGCGAAGCGCTGGCATCCCTTGCTACGGGATACAGGGCTTCTTTATAGACCGCGACGACATCCGCTTCCATGGCCGCGACGAGCGCATGAGCGTGCAGTCCTTCTATGAGGGACAAGCTTTTCTCTATGAACTCGTGAAGCAGCTGTCGTCGGTATCCCACTCGCGTTGAGGTCGGTGGCGTAACGGAACCTTCAGGGAACAGAATCTCTGCGCTGAACAATTACAGTCTTGAACCTTCATAGACCTGATCACCGCATTATCGCCGCGCCACCAGGAGTTCCTGCAATTTTTGCGTCGGCGGGATCGAGAGTTTCCGTTGAACCTGGATCTTCATTTGGTCGTCGATAATTACGGCACACACCAGCACCCCGAGGTGAAAAATTGGCTGGCATGGCATCGGCGCTTCCATCTTCATTTCATCCCCACCAGCTCTTCGTGGTTGAATCTAGTGGAGCGCTGGTTTGGCGAACTTACGGAACAGTGCATTCGGCGTGGCAGCTTTTTCAGTGTCAAGGAATTGATCTCAGCTATTCAGGAATATCCTAAGGACACTCTGAATAAGCAGCGCGCCTAACTGAGCAAATTTGGTTGCTCAGGGAAACTTGCGTTCTTGTCGCCTGTCGGACCTCGGGAACAGTTCGAACGCCTCTGTCGTTCCGCCCGGTAAAGCCCGAGCTACAGGTCTACGCCGTGGCCAGCAGCAATTTTCAGCGGCTCACAAACAGATTGACCAGAGCGCAGGTGACAAACAATCGCTGCGCGTTCTTCTTCAGCCCTCGGTAACCCACCTTCACGAATCCGAACTTCAGCTTCATCACCTGAAACACGTGCTCGACCCTTGCCCCCACCTTGGACTTGGTTCGGACCTTCGCCCACGCCACTTCATCCACGATCTGACCTTTATACCGAGAACGTCGCTGCGTGAAATCCCGCGCTCGCGGCGCAGAGTCGTGGATCACCTCCGTTTGCCCCTGATAGGCCCCGTCGCCCCACACCCGCGTCTCGTCGCCGTGCAGCAGGTTAGGCTGGATCCCGACATCGGATACGTTGGCCGCCGTCGCGACGGCCGTGTGAATGATCTTCGTCTTACTGTCCACGCCCACGTGCGCTTTCATCCCGAAGTACCAGTTCTTCCCCTTCCTCGCCTGGTGCATCTCCGGGTCGCGCCTCTGCTGGCGGTTCTTGGTCGAACAGGGCGCGTGAATCAAGGTCGCATTCACGATCGTTCCCCTCGTGATCCGCACCCCTTTGGCTTCGAGGTGCAGGTTCACCGTCCCCAGAATCTTTTCTCCCAGGTGGTGTTCCTCCAGCAAATGGCAGAACTTGCACACCGTAGTCTCGTCCGGCACCGGCTCGCTCCCCAGGTCAATCCCCGCGAACTGGCGCAACGTTCGCCGAGTCGTACAACGCCTCTTCCACC
>JASHSL010000510.1 GCA_030040855.1 Terriglobales bacterium | reverse complement strand
AATCAGCGGTCCCACGCCAATTAGTTTGAGGATCGAATTGTCGCGAACCTTGTCCAAAATCGACGGCACGGCACTACGCGATGGAAAACCAATCCCCGGAGCTATGATCGTGCTCGTTCCAGAGAACCCAGAATCGAACATGCCTCTTTTTAGACGCGATCAGAGCGACAGCGATGGTACGTTCACGCTTCGGGATGTGCTGCCTGGTCGATATAAGATTATAGGGATCGATGACGGGTGGAATTTAGAGTGGGCGACGCCTGCGGTTTTGAAAGCACGTCTTGGACACGCGGTAGACATAGAGGTCCAAGCGAACATGACATATAAAACGGTCGTCAACGTGCAGTGAAGAACAGCTCTCGCACCTTTAAGCAGATCAAAGCCACGCATCAGCGAGCCATCAGGATGTCGCAACTGGCGCTCGACTTCTCCTCCCTGGGGGTTCTGGCGACAGCGGCTATTTCTCGCGAGCCAATCGTCTTGATACGCCGCTCGCTCAAGAGGCGCTGAATTGTCCTTACTTGACCGATCCTCTTCTGCATCTTTTCATGCTGCGCCGTGCGGTCTTTGGCTATCGACTTCTGGTACATCTTCCGATATTTCTTGATAACGGCCTTCTGCTGTTGTCCAGTCAAGATCCTCGGATCCGTTACGTTTGCTCGTAGCCAAGACGGCAAATTAGCGGACCGACATCCGCTGTCCGTAGATTGGAAGCATGGCAATTCTTGCAGTCCTTACCCGTTGCCTGAAAGAAAAACTTGGACGCGAAGCAACCGCCGTCCCCTTCTGCAAGCCCTTACTAAACAATAGATTGCGGCCGACCCCATACTTATTTGTGATCTCCATCACTGAGCCCCCGTGGCATTCATCACAGACTTTCTTCGGACATTCTCAGAACATCACTTCTCAAGCGATCTCCCCCTTACCGTTTTCGAGTTTCCCCCTTACCGGATTGGTTGTGGCGGTTCAGGTGATCCTCCCCCGTTCGTGAGGGTTGCTTGCGCAAATATTATCGATTCATTAATGGCCTGCGGAAATTCGCGAAGTCGCGGATGGAGCCCGCCGAGGCCATCGCCCTGGCTCAATCATCGCTTCAGCAGCGAGTCGCGGCGCGCGAAGAAAATTTCTTGCGCCTCGCTGAGCGCAGCATCTTTCAATACTCCCGCAGCCCTTATCTCCCTCTTTTAGCGGCCAAGCGAATTACGTTCCACGATCTCAAATCGTGGGTTTTAAGCGACGGCCTGGAGGCTGGTCTTCGCATTCTGGAACAGGAAGGCGTCTATTTCACCGTCGACGAATTCAAAGGGAAGGTGCCTGTTCGTCGCAAGGGCATCAATTTTCTATGCGACGAATGGATGTTCGATAACCCATACCTCTCATACGTCTACGAAGTGAGAAGCGGCGCAACGCGCAGTGCCGGCACAAGAATCCGCATTGATTTTGATTACCTTCACCAGCGTTCGCTGTACGACGCATTCCTCCTCAACCTGCACGGCTGCCTGACCGCTCCGATCGCAAACTGGTTTCCGGTTTTTCCCGGAGCGCCCGGCATCAACTCCACTCTCCGATTTGCGCATCTCGGCAACCCCGTACAGCGGTGGTTCTCACAAGTTGCGGAAGATCAGGTACAGGTCAACTGGGAGAAGCGTTGGGGAACCAAGACGATTTTCGCGATCCATCGTCTCTGTGGCAGTGCTTTAGCCGAGCCCGAATACGCCCCCCTCGACGACGCTCGTCGCATCGCAGAGTGGGCATCGCAAGCTCTCGACGTCAGCCCCAACTGCGTCGTGTACACCTTTGCTGCCTCCGCAGTCAGAGTCTGCATTGCCGCGGCCGAGGCAAATCTCAGTATTAAAGGCACAAAATTCTTGGTAACGGGCGAACCGCTAACGCCGCACAAGAAGAAAGAAATCGAATCGGTAGGGGCCATGGCAATTCCTGTCTACGGAATCTCCGAAGCCGGCGTGATCGCCGCTGGATGCAACCAGCCCCACGCCGAGAGCGACCATTGTCATCTTTATAAAGACACCACCGCCATCATCACGCACACGCAGGTAGTTCCAAACTTCGATGTAACCCGCGACTCCTATTTGTTCACCGGGCTGCTCTATGAATCTCCGAAATTGCTTCTGAACGTCGGCATGGGTGATTTCGGCGATCTCACCATGGATAGCTGCGACTGCGGCTTCGGACAGCTCGGCTTTGACACCACGCTCAGCAACATCCGCAGCTACGAAAAGCTGACCGGCGAAGGTGTCACCTTCGTCGACACGGATTTCGTCCGCATTATCGAGAAGGAATTACCTGAAGCCTTCGGCGGCAAGAGCACGGATTACCAACTGATCGAAGAAGAAGATTCGGAGGGTTTCACGCGCCTGAATTTACTGGTAAGCCCACGTGTTGGAAAGCTCAACGAAGGCCAGGTTTTGGAAAAGTTTATGACCCTGCTTCGCCGTGGCGAGGCCAGCCCGGAGTCGTGGGCGCAGTCCGGAGTCGAGATGTGGCGTCAATCGCACACGGTGCGCATCAAGCGCGATAATCCAGTTTCCACCGCAAGCGGTAAGATCCTCCCCTTTCAACTCAGCAAGCCCAAAAAACAGCCCGCGGAGGTTGCGGCTCGATGAAAGGAAGAAGTATGGGATTCCCAACGCACAGACTCAGAAGACTCCGGCAAAATGAGGCCATTCGCGGCCTCGTTCGCGAAAGCAGGCTCGCCCCTAGCAACTTCATTCTTCCCCTGTTCGTAGTTCCGGGAAACAAGATCAAGAGAGAGATCGCATCGCTTCCGGGCAACTATCATCTTTCCATCGATTGCCTCGTTGAAGAAGTCATCGCTGCCCGCGATCTCGGCATCTCCGCGATTCTTTTATTTGGCGTGCCCGAAACCCGAGATGAACAAGCATCTAACGCCTATGCCCCGCGCGGAATTGTGCAGGAGGCCGTCCGAGCTCTGAAGAGCACAGTCCCCGACCTACTCGTCATCACCGACGTTTGCCCCTGCGAGTACACGCTGAACGGCCACTGCGGAATTATCCGCAACGGTTATCTTGATAATGATGCTTCGTTGGAGCTGATTTCACGAATCACGCTCTCTCACGCCGAAGCGGGCTGCGACATGGTCGCTCCAGCCTCGATGCTGGATGGGCAGATTCAAGCCATGCGCCACGTGCTCGACACGCACGGTTTCCACCGTCTGCCGATCATGGCCTACTCAGTCAAATTCGCCTCGAAGCTCTATGATCCTTTTTTCAAAGAGGGAACTCAATCCACCGTAGCCTTCGGCGACAAGCGCACGCACCAAATGGATTTTTCCAACTCCGACGAAGCCATGCGCGAGATCGCCCTCGATATCGACGAGGGGGCAGATATCATCATGGTCAAACCGGCGCTTTTCTATCTGGATGTCGTCTACCGCGCTAAACAGGAATTCAAAATGCCGTTGGCGGTCTACGATGTAAGCGGTGAGTACTCGATGATCGACGCAGCCGCGCGCCTCGGACGCCTGGACCGAGATGCCATCATGATGGAAGCGCTCACCTGCATGAAGCGCGCCGGCGCGGACATCATCATCACCTACTTCGCCAAACGCGCCGCGGAGTTGCTCCATGGCGGCGAGCGCTCAGCTCACGTGCAGCGCGAACTTCCTCGGCAAGAATTGGTGGCAAAATAGTGCGGCAGACACTGGCAATGGAGCCATGCCCCGCACACGCACGGCTCTTTTCTTCGCGGCCACAAGCGGCGGAAGAAAAAGATCTGCGCCATTTCATCTGGGTTCTCGCAGACTCTGGTCATCTCGTGCGCATCCGGGAAGTGGTCGATTGGCGGTTTGAGATGGGAAGAATCGCTCGCGACCGCCGCGTCCCGCTCCTGTTCGAGAACATTAAGGACTATCCCGGCGCCCGGGTGTTCACCAATGGATTGTCTAGTCCAAAGACCATCGCACTAGCTCTGGGCCTTCAACCGTCGCTCGAGCCAGAAAACCTCGCAGAAGCCCAGAGGAGAGAAGCCAATCCCATCAAGCCGAAGCTCGTAGAGATCGCGCCCGTGCTGGAGAACATTGTGGAGGGCAGGGAAGTCGATCTCTTGATGTTGCCCGTGCCTCACTGGAACAACCAGGATGCCGGCCGCTACCTCGGTACATGGCACATCAATGTAACCAAAGATCCTGAAACCGGATCGCGCAATGTCGGCGTCTACCGCATGCAGTTGTTGGGCGCGAGGCAGGCAACGGTCAGCACTTCTCCGCGCAGCCACTTGGCGCGTCACTTCGCCAAAGCCGAAAAACAAGGCCAAGCCTTGCCCATGGCTGTCGCTATCGGCGTGAGCGAACCTGTCATCATGGCGGCAGCCGCTGCCTATCCCAACGAAATGGATGAGTTCGAGTTAGCTGGAGGTCTGCAGCAGGAAGCCATCCAGCTCATGCGGTGCAAAACTGTCGATCTCGAAGTCCCGGCGAACTCCGAAATCGTGATCGAAGGCTTCATTCAGCCCGGAATCCGCGTACAAGACGGGCCTTACTTCGATTACGCAGGAAACAGGGACACAAATCTCCGAGCCTATCTTTTCAATGCCACGCGACTGATGTTTCGCAACAATCCTATCTTTCGCGGCACTTCGATTGGCGTGGCCGGTGCGGAAGATCATCAACTCTTTGCTTTTCTCGCGCAACTGAATTTAGTAGATTTTCATGGCTCCCGCCTCAAGCAAGCCGTCCAGAATATCCTGCTCAAACAACGCTGCTTCCCGACATTCCAACTTTCGGGAAAAATCGGTGCATCAATTAGCCACTTCAAGACTCTTCTGCATCCCGCATCGAGGAGCTAAGCCAACCGGTCCCGCACGTTGGGAATTGTCATTCAGCCAGCATTGCTCTTAGCTCTCATTGGGCTCCTCGCATGCCCACGGCAGTGGCTCGCGAGAGAGTAGCGGCGGTGGCTTTAGTCGGGCCGTTTTGCACCCATGCTCGCGGCCCGCTACAAGACGTATCAGGCTGAGGCAGGCTCGACAACGCTCTCGACAACCGATGTCAAGGAAGCCCGAGCGAACATTCCACCCGGGACGGAAGATTGGAAGGAACCGCTAGCGGAGCGAATCCCGGGCCAGGCATGTCTTCCAACCGGAGGTGGAGCTGCGGAAGCGAGTCCATTGCCTCGGACGGGGTTAGAAGGCCGTTTGCCGCCAGCCCGCTAACAGTTGCTCGATGCTTTTGTTGCTCTTGTTCGGCGAATCTAGAAGAGCGTGTTCGAACTGCTCAGGTGATTGAAATGCGATTTTGCGTTTGCAACTGGACTTTCCATGGAATCTAGCCGCACCTAGATCAGTACGCTTTGCCAACCGTACCGTCTTGTCCCACTTCCGGCGACGGCACCTTCCCACGGTAATGGCGGAAAACAAAGCCGGCATAAGTGATTGCCAATACCAAGGCGATCGGCCACCACATCAACGCCACGGCCAGGCTGTGGGGGCTTGAGGAGGAGTTGTACACCGTAAAGGACTGCTCGGTGTCCAGCGTGGAGTAAAGCAAAACCGGAAAAAGCGCAGCCGCGACGCCACTCAACAAGCCTGCGATCAGCAGGCAGGAGCCGAGGAAGGCCCGACGTTCGAGCCGGTGTTGGAGACCGGTGACAATAGCGATCGCCCCGGCCGCCACCATGACGAGCGCAGGCCATCCGTAAGGTCGGTGTAAGAGGTTCTCGAATAGTTCCGGACGCACAAGCCATGTCTCTGCGGTTACCAGGGCGAGAAGCACGAAGGCAGCCGGCCACAGTCGGCACGCGATCGTCTGGCTTCGCTCATGAACCGGACCCACTGTCTTGAGCATCAGGTAGGTGGTTCCGTGTGCCGACAGCGTGACGAGCGCGAAGACTCCGAGTGAGATCGTATACCAGTCGAGAAGGCCAACCTCACCTTGTACGCCAAAATTCGTGAAGAGCGCCATGTGAAACTTGCCGCTGGCATCGAGGGGAACGCCGCGCACCACATTTCCCAAAGCAACCCCGAACAGCACCGCCAACAGAATGTTGGACAGCACGAAGAGGAAGTCCCAGAAGCTTTGCCAAAGCGGATCGGCGAGGTGGCCACCGACTTCTAGTCCGATGCCCCGAAGGATCAAGGACCAGAGAACCAAAAAGAGGGCGAGATAATAGCCGGCAAAGGCTGCGGCGAGAACGCGTGGAAATGTCGCAAGAAGCACTCCACCCGCGGCCACGAGCCAGACCTCATGCCAGGTCCACAGGGGACCGATGGCGGCGATTACTTGCCGACACTCCGGCCCCGTCTTCGCCACGATTAACTGCACCGCTCCGGCACCAAAGTTTCTGCCGTCCAGCACCACGTAGGCCGTCAGCATGAAGCCCAGAATGGCATACCAGGTTTCAACCATGAGTCACCTTGGGTCCGTGAACCACCTCGTTTCCTACGAGGTAGAGATAGGCCAAGCCGAGAACGAAGTAGAGCCCCATAAAACCTATGAGCGTGAACACCGTGCTGCCCTGGCTGACCACGTCGCTAAGGCCCTGGTTGGTGCGAAACAAACCGTACACCATCCAGGGCTGACGGCCAAGCTCGGCCGTCAGCCAGCCCGCAGAGTTGGCAATGAAGGGAAAAGGGAAGGCCAGCATAAGGATCCACAGCAGGCTGCGACTGGTCTCCAATTTTCCGCGCCAGCGTTGCAGGTTCGCCAACGCCATGAGTGCGATGAAGATCGTTCCTAACCCCGCCATGATGTGGAACGCGTAATAAAGAAGCTCGATATTATCGGGCCATACCTCCACGGGGAACGCATCCAGGCCGGCCACGTCGCTATGATAGGTGCCGTAGGCCAAAATGCTTAACGCACCCGGCAATTCGATCGGATTGTCCAATCGACGCTCACGGACGTTGGGCTGACCGATCAGGACGAGGTTGGCTTTCGGGCCGTTCTCGAACCGGCCCTCCATGGCTGCGAGCGAAACTGTCTGATGATGAGCGACCATTTTCGCCTGAAGGTCGCCCGTCGGGAAAGCGACCAGCACCGAGGTGACGAGTCCCACGGCCGTTCCCGCTTGCAAGTACAGGCGAGCTTGCTCGAGATGAACTTTTCGCAGTGTGTAAAACGCGCCCCCCGCTGCCAGGACAAACGCTCCGGTGATCAATGCCGCAACCTGGTTGTGGGCGAATTCAATCCAGGCCCAGGGGTTCCTCAGGAACGCACTAAGACTTGCCAGTTGAAGGGAGCCATCGACTGCCATGCTATAGCCCGCGGGATGCTGCATGAACGCGTTGGTCACTAAAATGAAATAAGCCGAGAGCCAGCTTCCAATGGCGACGCCGACTGCGGCTAAGAAGTGTTTGCGCGGGCCAAGCCTCTCCTCACCAAAGATGAGAACGCCGATCAGTGCGCTCTCCAGAAAGAAGGAAAACATTCCTTCCATGGCGAGCGGCTGCCCGATCACGCCTCCCGAGTAGGTAGTAAAAAGCCCCCAGTCCGTGCCGAACTGAAATTCCATCGGGAGGCCACTCACCACCCCCATGGCGAAACTCAGAGCGAAGATTCTTGCCCAGAACCGGGCAGCCTGAGCGTAGCGCTCCTGACCGGTTCGCAGTGCACGCCACTTCCAGAAGACGATGAACCAGACGAGACCCATGGTGAGTTGCGGGAAGAGATAGTGATAGGTGGCGGTAAAGCCGAATTGCAATCGATGCCAGAAAGCAGCGTCGCTCATGGCGCCCCATCCTTTGCTACGCCCGCCCCGGAATTAATTCTCTCGAAGCAAGGCAGCATTGCCCCGAACAGAGCTCTGTGCCTTCGCTGTCGATTGTATCTGATAATCGATTCCCGGCACATTCGGTTTAAGGATTGACCCCGGTCAAGAACCCACCGACGTGCGCCGCGAGCGCGATGACGGCGACGCCCAGGAGTTCGATCGGAATGCGGTAGCGGGGAAGCAGCGCGGCCCGGTTTTGCGTGTCCGCCAGTGCACCCCAGAAGGTAATCACCAGCAGCGTGGCCAAAGAGGCCGTCATGAGCTGCCACAGCAGCAAACCTTGCAGCCTCTTTCCTGCGAGAGCAAACTGCCATGCGAGCAGATCGGTTGCAGCGAGCCGCAGGCGCTGCCGTCACCGCGGCCGCCAGCAGGTTCCAATATGCGGCGCTGGCCAGCTGTCATGTGCGCTTTCCTTGCGATAAGAGGTCAAACAAGACGCCCGAGACAAACAACGCGATTGGGAAACCGATGAGCATGACATGTTGGGCGTGCTTGGCCAGAAGAATCGTTGGTAAGTCGACAAAGTTCGACGGTTCACGGTTACTTCGATGGTGAACTCGACGCCGTGCGGGCGAGTGAATTCGAGCATCATCTCGAGACCTGCGGAGAATGCCGGGCTTACCTAGAACAGATGGAATCGTTGCGCACACGCCAGCGAGAGACCGATTTGTATGAGCGAGCGTCCCCGTGTGTGCGGGACCAGATTCGCACCCGACTCGGGCTGGCTCCGCCGGTCGAAGGTGTGGCTGCGCTGTTTGCGCGATGGAAGTTGCTGGGGCCAGCCTTCGCCATTCTGGCGGTGGCGTTCGGGTTCACTCTCTCGGTTGCCGCGGCAGCGCGAGATGCAAACGGCACGAATCAGCGCCGAGTTGATCGATGCGCATGTGGGCTCGCTGCGCCGGGACATTTGACCGACGTACAGTCGAGCGACCAGCACACCGTGAAGCCCTGGTTGGACGGCAAACTCGACTTGATTCCGCCGGTTTCTGACTTGCCGAGAGCAAGGATTTCCTCTCCTGAGCGGCCCCCTGGACGTAGGGGATAGCTACAATGTGGCCGCGCTCGTCTATGCTCGTCGCAAACACTTCATGAACCTGTTTGTCTGGCCTGTGCGCCGGCAAAGATTTGCCGTTTGTACGGGATCGCGTCCGTCAAGGCTACCACTGGACCAGGTGGCAATGGAGCGATCTGCAGCTTTGCCTGGTTTCCGACGCCTCCGCTGCCGATCTTCGCGAACTCGAGGATTTGATCAATCGATCACCGCCACCTGGGGTTGCCCGCGCCGTAAGCCGGTCGACGATCGACCCGCCCCCACTTTTCATAATGTTTTAATCTCCCAGTCACCTCGTGGTCACTGCAGTCCCCTTACATTCCAAGTGAAGGGGTGCGACCTCACGCGCTCTCACTTTTCGAATCCCAATCGCCAGAAGAGGTGAAAAAATGAACAAGAATGTTAGCGGCATTTGTGTGTCGGTTCTTTTGTTGACCTTTGGGTCGGCGTTGTTTGCGGAAACCGGAGCCGGCCAAGGCCGGGGCGCCCAACGGGTCGGCGATCACGGTATTCGTCACGTGTTGCTGATCAGCATTGATGGCATGCATGCGCTGGACCTCATCAATTGTGCCCACGGAATCAGCGGGGCCAATGGAGGTGCACCTTATTGTCCCAATCTCGCCAACCTCCAACAGACCGGCGTCGACTATCTCTATGCCTATACCTCCCAACCCTCCGACTCGTTCCCCGGGTTAATGGCGCTGGTGAGCGGCGGGTCTCCGCGAAGCGTCGGCGCATTTTACGACGATGCCTACGATCGCTCCCTCGATCCTCCGGCGGCAACAACCGGGGACGGCTTAGCGGGTAGCCCTGGCGCCTGCGTGCCCTTCACACCGCCGACGGGAACGAGCACGGAGTTCGATGAGGGCATCGACATCAACCAGACCTTGCTGAATGGCGGCGCGCCCGCTGGGGTGGATGGCGGAATTCACTCGATTGATCCGAGCAGACTGGAACGCGACCCGAGCAAAGGTTGCGCCCCGGTTTATCCCTGGAACTTTGTTCGGACGAACACGATTTTTGGTGTGGTGCACGCCGCCGGCGGATACACCGCTTGGTCGGACAAGCATCCGGCATACTCCTCGGTTTCCGGTCCGGGAGACGGCACCAACGTGGACGACTATTATTCGCCTGAGATCAATTCGATTCCCGTGGCCTTGCCGGGAGTGAGCGTGGGCTCCACCAGTTGCAGTCCTTTGCCCGATCAAACCGCCGTCTCGGCATCCTTTACCTGGACCAACAGCTTCCAGAATATTCAGTGTTACGATACGTTGAAGGTCAACGCCATCCTGAATGAAATTAACGGCAGGACCCACAACGGCGCTGCGACGGCTCCTGTACCCACGGTGTTCGGGATGAATTTCCAAGCAGTGAGCATCGGGCAGAAGCTGATCGAGAGAACGCTCAGCCCAATCGTGACGGGTGGCTATTTGGACGCGCAGGGGACGCCGACCGAGGCGCTCCTCCCTGAGATCCAGTTCGTGGACACTTCAATCGGCAAGATGGTTGCCGAACTGAAAAGTGATGGACTGTACGACTCAACGCTAATCGTAATCACGGCCAAGCACGGCCAGAGTCCCATCGATTCCTCCCGCTACTTAGGCATATCGACCACGCCCAACGATCCAATAACAACATCCCCCGCCACGATCGCAGCCAATGCCGGTTGCCTGCCCTTCTCCGAATCGCCGCTCAACCCCACCGGCATCGGGCCGACCGAAGATGATGTCTCTCTGGTCTGGCTCGACAGCAAGTGCACCGCGGAAAGCGTGGTGGCTATGCTGGAGACGCAATCGCCGTCGACCAATAACATCGCGGGCATCGGCGAGATTTTCTGGGGAGCGGGCATTACCCAGCTCTTCAATGCACCGGGACTGCCGCCCGATGGTGACCCACGCACACCAGACATCCTGGTTACGCCGCATATCGGCGTCACCTATTCTTCCAGCACCAAGAAACTGGCTGAGCACGGCGGTTTCGCCCATGATGACACTAATGTGATCATGTTGCTGTCGAATCCCAGCTTCCAGCCCACCACCGTGACCACCCCGGTGGCAACCATGCAGGTAGCCCCCACGATCCTTAAGGCACTGGGACTCAATCCGCAAGCCTTGCAGTCCGTGCGCGAGGAGGGCACAGCGACGCTTCCCAAGGTGTTTTAGCCCCATCCGTGGCCTGCCGCTTCTCCTGCGACAGCCATCGATTGTGAGCCCGTCAGTCGGGCCGGGGCAGAACCGAAGCTGAACTCGGGTGGTCGAAGCAAGCTAATGCGAGCTCGAAAGCTGACCGATCGGTTTAGCGACGATCTCGCTGGTCTTCGCTTGCTTCACGGAGCTTGCTCGCCGCCATTTCTGGCGTTATATCGCGCTGAGGTGCTGCAAGCATCTCGTAGCCGACCATGAACTTGCGCAAGCTGGCGGAGAGCAGAACAGGATAAAAGTGCGCGTGGAAGTGCCACTCGGGGTGGGGTTCACCGTCTGTCGGGGCTGGGTGGAAACCCATGGAATAGGGGAACGAGATCGCGAAAAGGCTGTCGTAGCGTGTGGTTACTCGTTTGAGCATGTCCGCCAGATCTCGGCGTTCCGATCGGTCGAAAGGCAGGAAATCGCGGGAATGTCTTTGCGAGATGAGCAAGACTTCAAATGGCCAAACCGCCCAAAAGGGGACGAGCGCCATAAAGGAGTCGTTCTCACACACCAGGCGGATCCGAAGCCTGCGTTCGAGCTGCGCATAATCGCAGAATAGACAAGAGCTGTGCCTACTTCGATAGGAGGCCTGTGATTCTTGCTCCCGGAGCGGCTCGTTGGGGATTGTCTGGTTCGCCCAGATCTGACAATGGGGATGAGGGTTGCTACACCCCATTAGCTCGCCCCGATTCTCAAAGATCTGAACATACTTGATGTAAGGGAGCGCTCCAAGCTCTGCATACTGCTCAGTCCAGACCTCGATCACTGCTGTGATCTCGTCGCGGCTCATCCGTGGCAGAGTCAAATCGTGGCGAGGAGAGAAGCACACGACCTTGCACAGGCCTGCCTCGCTCTCGGCAATCATCAACGCCCTCCCTCCCTCGTCGATTCTTCCTTGCGGCACCTCGGATTGCAGCGCAGGAAAATCGTTGGTAAAGACAAAGGTCGAGCTGTATTTAGGGTTTCGCTCACCATTTGCCCGCGAGTTGCCCGGGCATAGATAGCAGCCAGGATCGTAGCTGGGCGCACTCGGAGCGGCGATGTTTGCGACTTGGCCTTGCCAGGGACGTTCAACCCGACCGGGCGACACCAGCACCCACTCCCGGGTTAGGGGGTTCAAGCGCCGATGTGGCATCCTCTCGATAATTTCGAGGTCCATGCATCTATACCTTGGGGGAAGCAGGCGCGAAAAGGCCGAGCTTAGCATCCCTCTTAACTGGAAGCTTCCCGTGGTTGCCCCGCCGGGCGATCATTACCACGCTCCCGCCCCGTCCGCCGCCGAGCACACATATGCCGCCAGAATGATCCCCGTGGCTCTTTTGTATCCCTCTGTAATGTGTGATTGGAACCGCTCGACCGCATCCGAACGGACCAGGTTCACGGTACAACCTCCGAATCCTCCTCCCGTCATGCGTGCGCCATAAACCCCTGGGCAGGCCGAGGCCAGTTCGACGAGCACGTCGAGTTCGCGGGAACTGACTTGGTAATCGCACTGCAGGCTGCGATGCGACTCGTACATGAGGTGCCCAAACCGATTCAGGTCTCCCGCCTGAAGTGTCTCCGCAGCAGCGAGTACACGCTGGTTCTCGCTGATCACGTGGCGGCACCGACGATATACCTGGTCGGGCAACTCACTTTTGTACCGCTCCAAATCGGCGGAGGTGACGTCGCGTAACGCAACCACAGTCGGCAGATGCCGTCGCAGTGTCTTCACAGCGCTTTCGCAGTCTGCCCGGCGACGGTTGTACTCGCCAGCTGCCAATTCGTGCCTCACCATGGTGTTCAAGATCACGACGCGAGCGTTCGCGGGAATCGGAAGCAGCTGGAAATCGAGGGAACGGCAATCGAGCATCAGAGCGTGATAGGAACGGCCGAACGTTGAGACGAACTGGTCCATAATTCCACAGCGTGTGCCGACGTACTCATGCTCCGCGCGCTGGCAGACTGTGACCATCGCGAGAGGAGGCAGCTCGAAATTGGATGTCCACATCAGGGCCAACGCAGTCGAGACCTCGAGCGAAGCCGATGAACTCAATCCGGCCCCGAGCGGAACTTGACCGTGAATGACCAGATTCGCACCCGATACTTCCCGCCCACCGGCCGCGAGCACCGCCGCCACACCGCGGATGTAGTCGCTCCAGTGCTTCCGTGGAGATCCCGAAAGCGCATCCAAGGACATCTCAATCGTTTCCCCAAAATGATCCGAATGCACGTGCAGAATACGATCGTCCCGTCGGCTCGCGGCCACCCAGGTATAGAGGTCAATAGCCACGGGCATAACGTAGCCGTCATTGTAGTCGGTGTGTTCGCCGATCAGATTGGCCCGGCCCGGGGCCCGAAAAATCCTTGGACGCCTTCCGTGCAATTGCTGAAACCGCTGGCGCAAGGCATCAGCCATCGATTCGAAACTGGCGACTGAGTTAGACATCAGACTAAGCTTCGCGCCTCCTTAGCCCATGAAAACTCGGCCGATCAGACAGCCGGGCAAGACAGGAAGCAGTGAGAAAGCATATTGCTGATTATCACGCCTGCCGTTAGACAACAGGGGAACAGAGCGGGCATGAAGAGATATTTGATTCTCGTCTCCAAATTCGAGCCCTGCCACCATTTTAAGAAAGCCACCAACCGCGTTGTCACAACGCCAACCCGGGTGCGGTCGCGGTGATCCCGCGACAGCCTGCGTAGCCCCCGGGTGTAAAAGCGGCTTTTCCCCTTTCTGTCCTCGAGGCGGAACCTTCATCATGCCCCGAAGCTCGCTGGCAAGCAATCAGCGGGTACAATGACATTACGTAAATGAGTCCCGGAGCTGATTACGCGGCAATGCTCGCGGTCGCCATAGCCGAGGCGCGTGAGGGGTTGTCCGAAGGCGGTATCCCCGTCGGGGCGGCAATTTTTGATCAGGACGGCCGGCTGGTCAGCGCCGGCCACAACCGCCGCGTCCAGGCCGGAGACCCATCGATCCACGGCGAAACGGATGCCTTTCGGAAGGCAGGACGCCAGCGCAGTTATCGCAACCTGATCATGGTCACTACGCTCGCCCCCTGCTGGTATTGCAGCGGACTGGTGCGTCAGTTTGGCTTCGGTACGGTAGTGGTTGGTGAAAGCCGCAATTTTCAAGGAGGGCTCGAATGGCTCCGCTCGCTCGGGGTGCGGGTGGTCGATCTTGATTGCGAAGAGTGTGTCCAATTGCTAGGTGACTACATTCGCGCTCACCCCGATGTTTGGAATGAGGATATTGGGGAAGAGTGACATTCAGTCTTCCCCCCTGCGCTTTCTCCCGTCGGCCGATAACAGCTCCCTGCTTCACTCCGAAACCTAACGACAAGGGACATCTCTGACTGCCGTGTCAAAGATCCCGCCCTTTCGGTCGTGGAGTACATTCTCTTTTCTCTTTTCTCTTTCCGATCGCGGCACAGAGTCACGAAGCCCACGAGGGCTTGTTCCGTTGGCGGGTTTGTGTCAAGCTAACCGGTACGCAATAAATAATAATAAAACGAAATAAGTCGAAAACACTCGGTGCAACAAATTGGAGGCCCCGATGCGGAAAGCCGACGTTCCTATAGGGATTGTTGTGTCTTTGATCGTTGTCTTGATCAGCAGCGGTTGCAGCCGCCAAGAAACAAAACCCTCGCCTGTACAGGCACCGCCCTCGGCGATCAAAATAGAACGGAATCCCGGTGGCCCTCTCATCCTGACAACCCCCACGGCCGAATTTCAGGTTCTTCCTTCCGGCTACGTGCAGGGGTTTCTCCTGAAGGACGGAAAGAAGCTTACCTTAGAGGAGGCACCTTCGGAGAAGGTGACGGGCAGTGATTATCTGCGGTCGGGAAACCAAGAGCTTGGCTTCAAGCCGGCGCTTGACCAGGCTAAAGTCTCCGATGCCACGGGAAAGCTCGGTCGGGGCGAACAAATACAAATTCCCTTCCGGTTGCCGGGGCCCACGGGTGCAGGTCTCGAAGGCGTGCTGCAAATCGAGTGCTACGAGGACTTTCCCAACCTGCTACTCACCAGTATCGAATACAAGAACAGCGGAAATACGGACTTCGAACTTGAGCAGGTCATCGACCAGCAACATCGCTTCAACGCCAAACCCGCGGATCCGAAGGCACAGCCCTATGAGATGTGGTCGTATCAGGGCTCGAGCTACAACTGGGGAAGCGATGACGTGGTGAAGCTGTCGCGCGGGTTTCGACAGCCGAATGTCATGGGCGAGATCGTCAAAGGCGGTTACGGCGGAGGCATTCCGGTCGTGGCGTTCTGGACGGCATCGGTGGGTGAGGCAATCGGACACGTCGAGACCCTGCCTCTGGTTCTTTCCCTACCCGTCGCCGTCGGATCGGACCAGGATGTCAACGCGTCTCTTGAGATCCCCGCCAAGGCCATGCTCAAGCCCGGGGAGACCTATTCCACTCCCCGCAGCTTCCTTGCCGTGTACGCAGGGGATTTTTATGAGCCTTTGCACTTGTGGTCGCGGGTGCTCGAAAGAGAGGGCTGGGAACTGCCGAAACCTTCTGCGGAAGCCTATCAAGTGAGCTGGTGCGGCTGGGGGTATGAGTTCAACGTCACGCCGGCTCAAATGCTAGGCACGATTCCGAAGCTGAAAGAATTTGGGATCAAGTGGGCGACGCTTGATGACCGCTGGTTCGATACCTACGGCGACTGGAATCCACGCTCCGACACCTTTCCCGGCGATTCCATCAAGCAAATGACGGATAGTTTTCACCAGCAGGGAGAGCTGGTGCAGCTCTGGTGGCTGCCTCTGGGTGTCGAAGATGGTCATGGCCGGTGGGAGTCCCACAAATACATCGTTTCCAAAGTCGTGCGCGAGCATCCCGACTGGCTCATCCTTGCCAAGGACGGCACCCATGCGCGCATGACGCGCAACCTTGCCGCCCTGTGCCCGGCGCTGCCCGAAGTCCAGGCCTATTACAAGCAGCTTACGGAAAAATTCATCGGTGACTGGGGATTCGACGGTTCCAAGTTGGACAACATCTACACCGTACCAGCCTGCTACAACCCTGCTCATCACCACAAGTCGCCCGAGGACTCGATCAACGCCATGAGTGAGGTTTACAAGACGATCTTCCAGACCACCCGGGCGCTGAAACCGCAGAGTGTGACCCAGGCATGTCCGTGCGGTACGCCGCCTTCTCTTGCCTGGCTGCCCTACATCGACCAAGCGGTGACCGCCGATCCCGTGGGTGCGGTGCAGGTACGCCGTCGAATCAAGATGTACAAGGCTCTGCTGGGACCGGAATCGGCCGTGTACGGTGATCATGTGGAGCTCTCGGCCATGACCCGGGTCGGCAACGACTGGAGCGAACACGGTGACGACTTCGCGTCCACGATTGGTGTGGGAGGAGTGGTTGGAACCAAATTCGTGTGGCCGGATCCCGGCCCGAAATTCAAACCTGTCCTGCTCACCGCGGCTAAGGAAGAACACTGGAAGAAGTGGATCGGAATCTACAACCAGAAAATGCTCTCAAAGGGAACTTTTCTCGATCTCTACACTTACGGTTACGATGTACCCGAAGCCTATGCGATCGAGAAAGATGGCAAGATGTATTACGCCTTTTTCGCCCCCGACGAGACCACCCCTTGGAAGGGAGAGGTGGAGCTACGAGGGTTGAAGCCTGGGAGCTACGCAGTGCTCGACTACGCCAATGGCACCGATCTTGGATCTGTGCAGGCAACCGCGGACCAGCCTGCCAGGCTGCAGACTGAATTCAAGCAACACTTGCTGTTGGAAGTAGCCTCCCGCTGAGAAGAGCTTGCTTTCGTAGGTCTGCTCGCCCTCACGGGTTGAAAACTGGATCTGTGCGGGCCCGGACCGCGCCGTGTTCGCGAAAGAAACGTTCGCGGTGGGTGGAATCGCGGAAAGCTTCGGTCCCCCCGGGAGCGGTCGTGGACAGGGCGCCGGCCAGGTTGCCTGCGGCCAGACAGGTCGCGAGATCTGCGCCCTCAAGAAACTGGTGCAGGAAGCCTGCGTCAAAACTGTCCCCTGCTCCCACCGGATCGACTGCGGTTACGCGTACGGCTGGACTGACAACTCTCTGCTTGCCCCGCTGGGCCATAGCACCGTCCGGCCCGAGTTTTACCACCACCAAAGGGATCAGCTCGGCCAGCCTGCTCACGGCGCGTTCGAGATCGTGAGTCTGGACAATCTTGCAGGCCTCGCGCGCATTCGGCAGGAAAACATCGACATAAGCGAACAGGTCCTGCAAGCCGCCCTGCCAGAGGTCATCCGGATCATCATTGGTATCAAGCGAAATCGTTAACCCGGCTGCTTTGAGTTCGCGGAACAGTTTTCCCACCTCTGGCCGGAGCCCCTTTTGCAGATAGAACGAAGACAGATGGAGATGGCGCGAATCACCCAGATATTCCAAATCGAGGTCCGCCAGGGTTAACTCGGCGATGCTACCGGGGTAGGTCAGAATATTTCGTTCTCGATGGCGCTGCAGAATCACCGTCATCCCGGTTTGGGTAGGAAAGGGGATACGGCGCACGCGCGAGATATCAACCCCGATGCGCTCCAGGCGCTCGAGTGCTATCTGGCCCAGTTGATCATCGCCAATCCGCGACTGAAACCCTACCCGGCTCCCCAGGCAGGCCAGGTTATGGGCCACAATCGCCGAGGAGCTGCCGAGGGTGAGAACCATCTGCTCGGCCAGGAGTTCCCGTTCGGCAGGCATCTCGGCCGGGAGACCATAAAGGATCAAGTCGAGATTCAGTTCGCCCGCAATGGTGACATCAAAGCGTGGCATGTTTGGGTGTCATCGAGGAGGTGTCGTCTTCCAGCGTCACCACCCGGCTCAAATTCCGCGGCGTATCGGGATCGAGGCCCTTCTGCAACCCCGTGTACAAGCCGAGCAACTGCCCCGGGAACAAAGCCAGCGCCAAGCGTGCCAGTTCGGGCACGTCGAGCGACAGCTCCACCACCAGGTCGGCGGCGGCCCGCACCCGAACATCCGCCCGATTCGCAACCGCCAGGATGGTGCCTCCCAGAGATTTCATTTCGCCGAGGAGCTCACTCTCGGCTTCGTAACCACCCTCGGACAGGAGAAACACCAGCAATGTTTCCCGATTGACAATCGACTTAGGCCCGTGGCGAAACTCGAGTGTATGGAACGACTGGGCGTAGGAGAGCGACATCTCCGTCACTTTCAGTGCATACTCACACGCCAAGCCGTAATAGGGTCCTTGGCCCAAGCAGACATAATCGTCGAAGGAATGAGCTTTAACGAACTCCCGAATTCTCCTCGGCAGTTCGGCAACGCTCGCCAGCGCCGCTCCCGGCATGTGTTCGAGTGAAGCCGAGAAGTTCGCATCTCCGGCGAGCACTGCGGCCAAGGCCTGCAGGGTCAGGAGCATGGAGCTGAAGGACCGCGTCATCACCGTGCTTTGTTCATCGGCAGAGGGCAAGCAGAGGGTCAGGGTTGCGATTTTCTCCAGCCGCTGATTCGGAGCACAGGTAATCGCTAAGGTTGGAAAGTTTCGCGAGCCCAGCAACTCGGCCGCCTTGAGGACCTCCGAGGTTCGTCCCGAGCGCGAGATCAGAACCGGCACCCAATCCTTCGCGGCAGTCAGCGCCGGTTCGGGGTACAGGAGAATTTCCGATGCGGGAATCGCTTGCGCGGGAAGCTTGGTCAAACTGCTGATCGAGGCGGCGGCGGCAAGGGCAACATAGTAGCTGGAACCGCAACCGATCAGAAGCCAACCTCGAGCATCGCCGAATCGGTCGCGCACTCGCTCAAGTCCCCTACTCTCACGAAGCTTGGCCAGACATGTCCTCCAGCACTCGGGCTGGGAGAGAATCTCGGCCAGGGAATGTGCCCCGGCACCTTTGCCGGGCTTATGGCCGTCGTTCGATGGATGAGACGCGAACTGGGTTTGATTAGACAAGGGTAACCTCGATTCCGGCTTTCTTGAGCGTACGCAAGTCAGACTTCGAGATGCCATGATCGGTGATGATCTGTTGCACCGCCGAGGGAGGAGCAATCAGGGAAAGACTGCGTCTCCCGAACTTGCTCGAATCGCACACCACGATGGTTCGCTTGGCAACTTCGACCATAACCCGGTTTACTTTCGATTCCAGCAGGTTGGGCGTACTCAGACCGTACTGCACATCGAACCCGTCGACACCCAGGAAGAGAAGATCGGCGTTCAGATGGCGCAAGGTTTCTTCGGCAATCGGGCCCACCAAGGAGAAAGAATTCTTGCGCAAGGTTCCCCCGGTCAGAATGACATCCACCGCCGCGCCGGCGAGCTCGGCTGCGATGTTCACGGCATTCGTTACCACCGTAAGCTGTTTCGAATGACGCAAGGACCTCGCGATCGCCGTCGTCGTCGTGCCGGAATCCAAGATCACCACTTGGCCTCCGTTGACGATTTGGGCAGCGGCCGCGGCAATGCGAAGCTTTTCCTTGCGATGGAGTTGTTCCTTCTCATACAGGGAGGGATCCTCCAGCGCGCCATCGCGCGCGGGCAAAGCGCCACCGTGCGTACGGTGGAGATGCCCGTGCTCATGCAGGACTTCCAGGTCCTTGCGAATCGTAACCTGAGAGGTATGGAACTGGTTCGCGAGTTCTGCCACCAGAACTCGTCGCTCCCGGCTTAGGGTCTCGAGAATGGCCCGCCGCCGTTCTTCGCTTAGCACTCTATTCTCCGCTGAACACTCATGCGCAATGCAGATTCGTCCAACTACCCCTTTTGTTTCTATTTCTTTTTATAACGGTTTGTTTCGTTTTGTCCAGCCCGGGAATTCGAGGCTGAGGAAAGAGTTAGTCCGTCAGTTGAGACGGCGAGGCAGTTCGAGGGCGATTCCGGCAGCTGTTTTTCTCTAGTTCTCGTCCTGGCGAGCTTCCTTTGAGCGGTCCCTAGGGTGGCGTGGAGGCGCCAAGCAGGATCGACATCCGGACGACCGGAAGCAGGCGTACGTGCGAAGGCTTAGAGTGGTGCGACGATCTCGTCCCACCCGCCCTAGGAACAGAACCATTCCGAAGGCCTTCCCCTAAGGCGATGACGGTGTTGCTGTTCGCCGAACGAGTTACCCATCGAGCCGACACTCCTGTGCCATTGAGGACGGCACATTAAGGCTATTCCCTCGGTCCAACAACGGACGTAGCTTTTGGATGCTGACGGGCTAGGTACGTGCGAAACCGTCCGTCCTTTCTCCGACAGCAGTTTCGCTTGGGAGACCAAAACCCGTCAGCGTTCATCGTGGAAGGCAAAGCCGCAAGACTGGGTTAATTTTTTTCCTACGCAGATCCGGGCTTTCAGCCAGAAGTCCCGAACTGTTCGAACCCTGAACATTACAATGAAGGTTCTAGACCACTGCGGAAAAAGTGCTTTTTGGACTCAACATAGTTATTAGGACGTACAAAACGTCGCCAGTTCTCCCTCCGCTGCTTTCGGAAACGTCTGGGCCGTAGGCCGGCTGGCCCACGGGGCGGCCGCGTGCGCTCTTACCCGGTGGCACGCGAGCGGCAGACACGGGGAGTTGTTTGCCGCTCAAGGGGAAAGAACCTCAACACGCGGGAATTTCACGATGGGTTGTGCTGACCGTGGTGAACGGCCTGCCATTGGAAGGAATAGCCGAAGCCAACGAAGTGGTCCACGGCTGCCGAAGAAAGACCAAAGCCGATATGAAAATCGAGCTGCTGGTTGGGTGTGATCTTAAACGCCGTCCCGAGGTGCAGCAGGTGTTGCGGTCCTCCGCGTTCGGGAAACTCCCCCCCATACTCGATGAAGGCATCCCATCGACCGATGATCTGTCGATCTACGAGAAAGCTCGCTTGACCGGTAAGATTGCGGGTCTTGCCTTGGGTTGGCCAGAGCAGCGAAAACATACCCTCGGCGGTCCAATTTTTGGAGATGGAATGCGACCAAGGCATTAGGAATTGCGGATCGTATCCATGACTGGATACGGCGTTCGCTCCGGTCGGGAAACTGAGGGAGACAATCAACGAAGCATCGAAGCCCGCCGCGCCGGCAACCAGCTGCTGCTTGATCCCCAGGCTGAGGTCACCCCACCCGGACCCAAAGCCGGTTCCATTGTTGACATTCTGGTAATAATCGGGCACACCGAAACGGAATTCCGCGCGCGGAGTGAGTCCCAAGCGGACGAGCGTTTCTGGAACGTCGAAGCTCTGCTGTCCGTGGCTGCCAGTTTCGGCGAAACCATTTTCGAAGACCAGGACGCCATTCGGCACGACGGTACTTGCATCCGTGATGGCAGGGCGATCAGTTGTGATCGTGGGTAGCACGCTAGGACCGCCCGGCTGAGTTTGAGCGCAAAGCGAAGCCGTGCGAACGAGAGTGGAGCACAGCAACAACGCCGAGATGACTAATTGGCTGCGCAAGCTGGTGAAGAGGTAAACGATTCTCCCTCAAGTCCGCAAGTGATAAGGAATGGACACGACTGCGATTCGCTGGTTGCCGTTGAACAGCAGCAGGGCCCGAATGGCCTCCGGTCGATTGTTGTGCAGCAAGTAGTGATACCAGTGGCTTTCAACCAGTTCCGGGATCAGCACGGTGATGTTACGATCCGGGAGCTCGGTCTGCTGTTGCATCGCGTATGCAACAATCGGCTTCACGATGAAACGATAGGGCGAAGCGAGCAAAACGAGGCGTGGCGGAGGCAGGCCCGCCATCTTGGCGGGTTTCTCCACAGCTTCGCTCCACTGGCTGCACAAATGGTCGGTTTTCTCACATCGAACGTGCAGCACATGAATCTCCCGCGATAAGGTCCAGGCGTAGCGCAGCGCTTTCTCCGCTACCAGACTCCAACCATCAATCGGCAGCAGGACGACCGGTTCAGAAAGACTGTCGGTGTGGATCGGATGATGGATGCTGATCTCCTGTGCCACCCGCGAGTAGTGGTGCGCGACTGAACGCATCATCACAATCAGAGACGGAATCAACAGGACCGTGATCCAAGCTCCGTCCACAAACTTCGCCACCAACACCACGGCAGTGGTGATTCCGGTAGCCGTGGCGCCCACGCCGTTCACCACCATGCTGCGCCTTGCGCCGGGTCCACCCGTTCGCTTCCAGTGCATCACCATGCCCGCCTGGGAAAGCGTAAAGGCTAGAAACGCGCCCACCGCGTAGAGAGGAATCAGGCGATCGGTGACACCGCCGAAGATAATCAGCAGTGCGCCAGTGAGCAGGGCGAGGGCCCAAACACCTTGAGCAAAAATCAGCCTCCGTCCGCGGAGAACGAAGGCATGCGGCAGATACCCGTTTTGCGCAATGGCGCGGGCGAGCCGGGGAAAATCCGCAAATGCCGTGTTGGCCGAAAGCGACAGCACCAGCAGGATGGAGCCAATGCTGATCCAGTAGAAAGCGCCCCGACCGGTAACGGCAGCCAGCAGCTGCGAGAGCACGCTGTCATATCCGGGTTGCCCGGGATCGGTCGCCGCGATTCCATAGGCGGGAACCAGATACGCGATTCCCAACAACATCACCATGAGGATCGCAATAATGATCGTCAGGGTGAGCTTGGCGTATTTATCGGTAGGCTCGCGAAAGGCCATGACACCATTGCTCACGGCTTCGACTCCGGTCATGGCGGTACAACCACTGGAGAAGGTGCGCAATAGCAGCCAGGCGCTGACCGATCCGGTGACCGCGGTTAACTTGGGAGGGGCAATCACCGGGACCGGATGCCCCCCCGCCATGAGTGTCTGGAATAAGCCAACCGCGAGGAGACCTAGAAGGCAAACGATGAAAACATAGGTAGGCAGGAGAAATATCCCGCCGGTATCCTGCACGCCGCGCAAATTCACGATCGTGATAATGATCAGAATCCCCAGGCACAGGGGGAGGGTGCGACTCTGCAGCGATGGCACAGCCGAAACAAGAGCCCCTACACCTGCGGAGATGCCGACGGCTGCGGTGAGCACATAATCGATCATGAGGGCGGCTGCGGCCAGCAGCCCGACCGCCTCGCCCAGATTCTCGGTCGCGACCGTGTAGGAACCGCCGCCTTGAGGATAGGCCGAGATCGTCTGCCGATACGAGAAGTAGACGATGCCGAGCAGGATGACGATGCCGATTGTGATCGGCCACACATAGACCGAGCCTGCCATGCCCAGCGGAATGAGCAAGGTCAGAGCAGCTTCCGGACCATAAGCCGCCGAGCTCAGCGCATCAAGGCCAAAGATCGGAATTCCCTTGAGCGGCCCAATTCGTTCCGCTTTCTCCTCTTCCGTGGCCAAAGGACGGCCGAACAACGCATCGACGATGTCCACCTTGTCTTCCTCTCCTGCCGCAACCGCAAAGTCCAACAACGTCTCCGGCGTGCCAGATATCATAACCGCTGCTGTAGAAAGTCTTGTTAAAGATTTGGCAATTGCTGGCTCCGCCCGGACCGCGAGAGGGAATTGCCCGTCGCGGGACGGGACCCTCCGGAGGCGGTTACAATCCATCGATCGAGGAGGTGAGGGCTTTTCAACATGTTCCTCAAACCACTGCTGGGTGTCGCAGTCCTGTTTTACTGCGCCGGCATAGGCATCGCGCAAAGCAATTCCACCGCGGCGGCCATCGATGCATATCTCGAGCCCTACGTTCACAGCGGCAACTTTGCCGGGGATGTTCTGGTAGAGAGGAACGGAAAGATTGTGTTCGAAAAAAGCTACGGCTACGCCAACCGGGAAGATCGCCTTCCGAACACTCCTCGAACCCGGTTCCACATTGCTTCCCTGTCGATGCAATTCACGGCAGGGGCCGTGTTGCGGCTTGTGGATATGGGCGCCATCAGTCTGGAGGAACCGGTTGGAACCTTCGTCCCCGGAATTCCCGGGGCGGACAGAATCACCATTCGCGATCTTCTCACCGAGCGTTCTGGGTTGCCGGACATCAACAGCCTCCCCAACTATGACGATATTCTTCAGCATCATCAGACTCCAGCCACCCTGGTTGCTCAGATTGAGGGACAGCCTCTGCTCTTCGTGCCGGGTTCGAAATTCCTTCACGAAGAGCATTCCGCCTACAATCTTCTTGCCTTGATTGTCGAGAAGAAGACCGGGCTCTCCTTTCGGGCTGCCGTCGACCAGTTGATCTTTCGGCCAGCAGGTTTGACCGCATCGGGTATCGACGATGATTCCAGGGTGGTTAGCCTGCATATCGCCACAGGATATGAGCCGGCCGGCACCTACGAATTAAAACCGGCAACCGCCATCGATTGGTCGGCCAAGACGGGAAATGGGTCGGCGTTTACCAATGCGCGCGATGAGGCACGATGGATGGCCGCACTGTTTCGCGGCCATCTTCTGCACGCATCATCGCGCGAAGCGGTGCTCGACACTTCCTTGAGTCTTGGGCACGGCTGGTTCAAAGGCCAGAACAAGCGGTTTGGCGAAACTGCGTACTATATGAATGGCCGCGCTCCAGGCTTCGGGTCATTCGTCCTCTACCTGCCACAATCTCAGACGACTGTCGTGGCTCTGAGCAATATCTATTCCTCAGCCACCACGACAATCGGCAATGACGTCGCGGCTTTGTAGCTCGGTCTGCCGTACGAGCCATTTCATTTCCACAACTCTCCTCCGACGCCGGCGGAGCTCGAGAGCTGCACCGGCACATTTCAGTTTGGTCCGGACTTTTACCAACCAAACGCAAAGGTAGTCTTGATCGTGAACGGCCAGGAGTTGTTGCTGCGCTGGCCATCGGATTCGGTTTCATGGCTGATCCCCTTGGACCGGGATCTCTTCGTCGATCGCTCCTACGGGGAAGAGGTCAAGATTGGACGAGACGCATCCGGACACACCACGACGCTAGTTTATGGTCATTTCAGGGGAAGCAAAGCAGCCGACTAAACTCCATTTCCCGGTATCCGGTGTAAACTCGAAAAGCAGTGCCCGTTCAATTCAAACGTGGTCTAAGGGCGGTAGCTCGAACGCTCCTCCGAGATTGGCGGTGCCCGTTGTCGCTAGGCTGTGACAGAAGGAAGATGGGAAAGGCGGGCATATTTATCGTCGGATGCTTGATCCTCTGTGGCTCGGTACCAGCGCAGGAGCAGCCACGGGAGTTAAAGGGCGATGGTCATTTGCTGGGCGAGACCGCCGAGCACTTTTTCTCTGAAGGTCATGTTGCAGATTTGGCGCGGGCCTGCGAAGCAAGAGAATGGAAAAGTGTGAAACAGCTGTCCAAGAACCTAGACTATGCATCCCAAACCAACGCAAAAGAAATTTGCGCCAAGGAGAAGCTTGCCAAGCAGCAAGCGACCAGCGGGGAACGTCTGGAATACAACGGCCGCGGTGAGGTGGAGAGCTTGAGGACCGACACATTCACCTTCGACCGCGGTCACTTGGTTAAGATCGACATGGTCTATAGCGCCCCGACTGCGAACGTTGAAGGCTTTCACCCCAAGTCATTTGCCGAGCTCTTGGCCGGATTGCAACAGGCCTATGGACCACCGTCGCGAAGCTACAGCGAACCCAAGATAGATGTCTATGGCGTAAAATACGACGCGCGCCGTGCCGATTGGCTGGGACAGCAGGACGTAATCAGCATTAGCGAGGAGCCCGGCCCGGAGGGTCGGACCGAAATAGTCGCGGAAACAACGGCGGAGTACAATCGCAAAGCAAAGCCAGCGAATCCTCTGCAATGACCTAAATCTCTCCTTACTAGCTCAAGAAGCAAACCGGAGCCTACTTTAGCGGACCCGCGCCGAACCTTGGTTACTGGACCCTGGCCGAGACGGCGGAAGTCTGTGCCACCCTTCGGAGAAGTTCCTGCTCCTCAGGAGAGAAGTTACGGTAGCGACCAGACTCGATTTGCCGCAGACGGGCATCCGGCGGCATCGCCTGCAGTGCTTGGATCACATTCCGCACTTCTTGCCGCGGCGTGCCGATAGCGGCGACAGTTCGGTAGCTTGCAACCCCGGTGGGCACGGTTGGAGCCCTATTGGTCACGACGTCGGTGTCAGGAGGGTCTTCCGGTGCGGGCGGGGCCGACTCCTGCTGTAGCGAGTTGTCGCGAGGGTCTCTTGTGTTCCCCTGATCGCGACCAGGATCCTGGGGCGGGTAACCATATGGGCCGTAATACGGGCCATAATAGGGATAGTACGGATAAACGTATGCATAGGGATACGCTGGCCAGTACCAGCCCCATCCCCAGCCCCAGCCAAAGCCAACACCGAATCCCCAGCCTCCGCGCCAGCCCCAGCCGGGATATCCCCAGCCGCGCCAGCCGTAGCCGCCACGCCAGCCAAGGCCGCCGTAGCCCCCCCAGCCCCCAGCGACACGAAATCCTCCACCTCCTCCATGGAAGCCGCCGCCAAAGCCTCCGCCGCCTCCGTGGAAGCCGCCGCCACCGTGGAAGCCGCCGCCACCACCATGGCCACTACCGGCAAAAGAGGCTTGCGGAAGACAGAGGAGAGCGAGAGTCGTGATCAGGAGGCTAAGAATTCTGAACAGGGGAGTTCTCATATGAGTTCCTCCGCCCCAGGCAGGCCGTTAGAGCCGACAACCTGCGCTAATCATACTCCGTTTTGACGTGGGAACGCTGAAAATCCGCGCATCCGGCGCTGCCGTGTGTTTGAAACGCCAGGGCGAGCATATTCACTGGCTGGCGCCAGCCGCACACGAGCTTGCGGGGGCAGCCATGGACGGCAACCCGGTGCCCAGGCCAACCTCAATGCCCGCCGTCGTTTAGGTACAAGGGAGCGAGTCGAGGTGCTCGTTGCCATGGAACCTCGGACCCTGTCTTTCCGGCGGAACCCACCGCGCTAATTGCTCTTCTCCGCAGGCCTCGCCGGTGTCCCATCCTGTTTTACATAGTGAGCGTACCAGCTCAAATTGCGTTCCAGTCGATCCTTGATATGCGAGGGTGTCTTGATGCTGTGATATTCCCCCGGATACACTACCAATTCCGTCTCTCGCCCCAAGCTCTTCATCGCTTCATACATCTGCTCGCCACCGATGATCGGAACATTCCAATCGATCTCGCCGCCCATAAACAGCGTAGGAGTTGTGATCTTATCGACTTTGTAGAAGAACGAAATCTTATCCCACACCGCTCGGTTGGCCCAGGGTTGGCCGAGTTCGGTGTCGTAGTCGAGAATGTACTGGTCGTGTCCGTACTGCGCGGCAAAGAACGAAGAACCCGCTCCAGAGATTGCGGCCTTAAACCGTGTACTTTGCGCAATGATAAAGTCCGTCGAAATTCCCCCATACGACCATCCTCCCACGCCCATTTTGTCGGGATCCGCCATTCCTTGCGCGACCGCATAGTCCACCATCGCCATATCATCTTGAAAGTCCTTATTCCCCCAATCGGCATAGATGGCCTTGCAGAAAGCTTCGCCGTAGCCTGATGAGCCGCGAGGATTCGGCTCCAGAACTACATATCCATTCGCGGCAAACAGCTGCGAGAAATGATTGAAGTCTCCGTAGTATGCCCCCACCGGACCGCCGTGTGGGTGCAGAAGGGTTGGATACCTCTTCCCTTGCGTGTAGTCGAGCGGCTTGTACAGATAGCCTGCCACCGTGGTTCCATCTTTGCTCTTGAACTTCACGTACTCCGGCGTGACCACCCTGATCTTCGCAAGAAAGGCGTCGTTGACGTGGGTAATCCGCGTTATTGGGGAGCCGGAGCCGCTGAGGCTAAAGATTTCGCTTGGCCGGTCTGCCGTGGCAACCTGCGCTGCCAGTTCTCCAGACTTGGCGATGCTGTAGCTCGAAACCACCACTCGTCCCGGGATGCTCCGGGTAATCTCTCCGCCCGCTGCCGGGATGCGGCACAGATTCACCGCGCCGTCCTCATCGGCGGTGAAATAAATGAACTGACCATCGGGCGAAAATCGAGGCCATCTCGACATGCGATCGAAGGTCTGCGTCAATACCTTGGCCGCGCCTCCCGTAGCTGGGGAAATCGCCACGTGCAGGGTCCCGTACTGAAAAAGTTTGGGATCAAGCTTGGTCACATATGTGATCCACTTTCCATCCGGCGACCACGACGGCTGTTCATCCGCGCCGGGATTCGTCGTCACCTGCGTCAAATGCGCGCCCTTGTCGGTGTTGTCCGCGGACACAACCCAAATGTTCGTGTCATAGGTGCGGTCGGGGTCGGGAGTTGATCGGTTGCTTCTAAACGCCAGCAGCTTACTGTCAGGAGACCAGGCAGGTTGCGCGTCATCGAAGTCGCCCGACGTGACCTGAACCACGGTCTTGGTCGCTACATCGAAGACGTACAGATGCGTGCGTCGATGGTCGAGATACCCAACCGTGTCGGTCTTGAATCGATAGCGATCGACCACTACGGGGCGGGGTGTCTTCGGTTTGTTGGGCTTTGCCTCCTTATCTTTGCCCTCACTGCCCGGTTTCTCCTTCTCTTTCGTCTTGGCTTCTTCCAACTCTTCGGGCGACGGATCTCGGAGCAGCAGTACCATCCGCTTGCTGTCCGAGGACCAGGCGAAATCCTCCACGTCCTGGATGGCTTCGGTCAGCTGCATCGCCTCCCCGCCCATGCGGTTCAGCAGCCAAACCTGCTTCTTACCCTCGCCACGCTTGGAAAGAAACGCGAGATACTTTCCGTCCGGACTCCATCGCGGATTGGACGACGACTCCTTCTCAGCAGTCATCACGATGGCTTCGCCGCCATTGGCCGGAACCATCCAGATGCGCATTTCTGTCTTGTCTTCCTTCAGCGACATCGTCGCCACCGTGTATGCCACCCATTTTCCGTCGTTTGTGATTTGCGGATCGCGCACCTCGCGGATTTCAAAAGCGTCATCAACCGTGATCGGGCGCGGAGCGGGGGCGGCCTGCTGCGCGTTCATACACAGGGAGAGGCAATAGGACAGTAGCGCCGTAACCAACACTGGGAGAACTATCGAGGGGAATCGCATGCTTATTTGCTTCCTTGAATGGAGTCGTACCACCTGTGAAGCGGCACTAGGATACAACGAACCCAGTGGAAGGAGGGCTGATTCAGATGTGGGG